>NZ_JAMYPB010000003.1:0-223553 GCF_040320135.1 Mesorhizobium sp. M0772
CGAACCAGTCGGCCTTTGGCCAAACCTGCATCCTCGCGCTTCAAAAGGTGCCCAATCAACTGCTGCAGCCATGGTCCTGCATTGCGCAGCCGGCCGAGCAACGCCACGTCCGAAATGTCGGCTATCCCGCTCGCCGCCGCCCAGGCCACGACGCCCCGCATGCCAACCTTGCCAAGGCAGTAAGCCAGTGTCAGGCGCAACAGGTCGCTCGCCGACCTGACGCCGCGCGGGCGCAGGAACGCCTTCGTCTCGCGGGCGCTCTGCGTGAGCAAATCTTCGCCGCCGAGAAGCTCAATCGTCTCGGCCCAACCGTCGTCTGCAAGCGATTCGTGTGTCATCGCAGTGTAGAATCACACCCGATTCCGCAGGGCAATACCTATCTTAGCGCCTATGCCCGCAAGGGGGAGATTACGCCCCCATCACTGCTTTCGCCAATTATCGGGTTGCAGAAGAAGAGCCGAGGAACTGCCGATCTCCCCCCTTGCGGGGGAGATGTCCGGCAGGACAGAGGGGGGTGGGAAGGATCGCCGAGGCTTGCTCTTCATCTCCCCACTTCGTTGGAGATAGGCAACTCCGATCCCCAGTTCCGCGATCAGGCCAGATCGATGTCGAGGATCGCCATCGAGAAATTATAGTCGCCGTCGTCCTCGTCCTTGAAGACGATGCCGAGGAACTCGTCGCCGACATAGACCTCGGCCGAATCTTCCTTGCGCGGCCGCGCCTTCACCTCGAGTTTGGGATTCTGGAAGACGCGCTTGAAATAGGCGTCCAGCTTTCTGATTTCGTCCGGCTTCAAAAGTCTTCTCCGATCGTCGGGCTTGCTCGTTGGAACGCGCTTCTGGCACGTCGACAATGGCGATGTAAAGGCAAGCCGGCTGGATAGAACGCGAACCCTGGGGCCGGATGATTTCAGGTCGAATCCAAATCCGCCTCTAAATCAAGGAGGTAGAGCATGATGTCGTCCGAAAACCGCCTCACACTTTTCGGCATCATGCTTCAGAGGCAACGGCGCCGGCAACCGGACTTCAGTCCGGCGCGCCGGGTGTTGCAAATCAGATGTCGAAGCTGACGACCTGGTCCATCGATTGCGACGGCAAAAGCTGGTCCATCTGGCGCGAAGGCTGGTCGCAGCCGGTCTCGCCGACGACGCGGGCCGGTACGCCGGCAACCGTCTTGTTGTGCGGCACCGGCGACAGCACGACCGAGCCTGCCGCGATCTTCGAGCAATGGCCGATCTCGATATTGCCGAGAATCTTGGCGCCGGCGCCGATCAGTACGCCGTAACGGATCTTGGGGTGGCGGTCGCCGCCGGCCTTGCCCGTGCCGCCCAGCGTCACGCCGTGCAGGATCGACACATCGTCCTCGATCACCGCCGTCTCGCCCACGACGAGGCCGGTGGCGTGGTCGATGAAGATGCCCTTGCCGATGCGGGCGGCCGGGTTGATGTCGGTCTGGAACACCGAAGACGAGCGGCTCTGCAGATAGAGGGCGAAATCCTTGCGGCCCTGATTCCACAGCCAATGGGCCAGCCTATGCGTCTGGATGGCGTGGAAACCCTTGAAATAGAGCACTGGCATGATGAAGCGGTCGCAAGCCGGGTCGCGGTCGTAATAGGCCTGGATGTCGACACGCACGATCGACGACCATTCCTTGTCGTCGGCCAGCATCGACTTGAACGTCTGGCGGATGAGGTCGGAGCCGATGTCCTGATGCGCGAGCCGCTCGGCGAGCCGATGGATGACAGCTTCCTCCAGGCTCTCCTGGTTGAGGATGGTCGAATAGAGGAACGCCGCCAGAAGCGGGTCGCGGTTGACCGCTTCCATCGCCTCGTCGCGGACCGAACGCCAGATCGGATCGACCGGCTGGACCATTGTGGGGCGGGAAATGCTGATGCTGTTCATCGACGTCTTATCCTGCGTCCTGGCCGCTTGCCTATTCTCCGGCGGCACATATAAGCCAGATCATAGCACGATTGAACTCAATTTTCCTTAGTGCTCGGTGAAATGGATTTGGTTCACGGAAATTCAAGCCGCCATGGAAAACGAACCCTTGATCGACGCTCCGCTGAAACGCGCGCTCTCCGCGCTCTATCAAGCTCCGGATCGCCACTATCACAACCTCGCCCATATCGAGGCGTTGCTGGCGCTGGCGGACGAATATCGAGTATCGCTGCATGATTCCGGCGCCGTCGAAGCCGCAATCTGGTTCCATGACGCCATATATGACAGCCGCGCCAAGGACAACGAGGCCAGGAGTGCAGCACTTGCGCAGGACAAACTTGCCGCCCGCACCGATCCGGAGCGCCTCGGCCGCATCGCGGCGATGATCGTCGCCACTGCCACGCATGAACTGCCCAGCCTTCAACCACGGGGCCTTGCCGATGAGAACGCCCTCCGCGACGCAGCGCTTTTCCTCGACATGGACCTAGCGATACTGGGTGCGTCAGCCGACGCTTTCGACGCCTATGAACAAGCGGTCCGACGCGAATATGGCTGGGTCGAGGAGCCTATGTGGCGCGCCGGCCGCGGCGCGATTCTCAAGACTTTCCTCGCGCGCCAGCATATTTTTCACACGCAGGAATTCCGCCACAGGTTCGAGCCCCAGGCCAGGCAAAACCTGGCGCGGTCTCTAGAAACGCTCAAATCCTAATCCGGAAATGTCTCCATGCGCTGCGCATAGGCTTTGAAACCGGCGCGCCTGTAGACCGATTGCGCGGCCGGATGGTCGTATGTGTCGGTATGAAGCCAGACCCTTTGCGGCGCCCGCGACCAGATGGCGCGAAGCGCCTGGTCGAGCAGGAACGGGCCGAGCCTGCGACCCTGGAAGGCGGGAACCAGCCCGAAATGAACCAGCTCGACCTCAGGCTGGCCGACGCCGTTGAATTCGCACAGACCAGCGGCCTCGCCCTCGACGCGCAGCACATGGATATGTGTCGAGGGCAGCGCCAGCAGGCGCTCGAGGTCTTCCGCCGGCATGCGCAGCCGCTGGTCCCACTGCACCGGCTCGCCGACAGCGCGGTAGAGGTCGATGTAAGCGGCGCAGTCCAGCCTTTCCGGCGCCACCGTGGTCGCTGCTGCAGGGCTGACGCGTGCAGGCGCCAAATCGCGCGGGCGCATCTCCATGTAGGTGACGAGAAGATCAACCAAAGCGGCACCGCCTCCGGCTGCAAGCCAGACGAAGATCGATCACCTGAAGGCGCCAACGGACTTGGTCGCCGCCCAAACAAAGAACAGGCCGATCACCAACGACAGCCCGTTGAGGATGATACCGACGATGCCGAGGACACGATTGTCGTTTGAACGTCCCAGTGCCATCAAGCCAAAAACCACGCCGGTGATGTGCGCCAGCGGCGCCGCAACGAGAAACACCACCAGAAAAACCCCGCCGAGGACGTTTTGAGCGGCCAGCGACGCCTCGCCTGGCATCAACGCCAGCGTGACCACCGCCGCAAAATCCATTGCGAACGCCAGCAGGGCCAGGATCACCGAGCGTTTGCCCAAGCTGCTCCGCCCCACCACGCCGGGCATTGCTATCGTGCTTCTTCCCCATCCGGCCATTACTCGTCCCCGATCAGGTGAAAGCGCCTATCGTCGATGCCATTGCCACAAGCAGCAGGAAGCCAACCGCCAGGGAGCCGCCGTTGAGCAGGATGCCGACGACCCCAAGCACGCGGCTATCGTTCGAACGCACCAGCGCCATCAGCCCGAAAATCAATCCGGCAATATGCGCCAACGGCCCTGCCAGCAGGAAAACCGCCATGAAGAAAGCCGTGGCGATGTTCTGGGCACGCTCGGATGCGTGGGCCGGCAGCGCCACCATTGTGGTCAGCGCTATCACACCGGCACCGAAGGCGAGCAGCGCCAGGATGACGGAACGCTTGCCGAACATGCTTGTCACGACGGGGCCCGGCAGAGCGTCGGCGCTTCTTCCCCATTGTGCCATTGTTTGCCACCCCTCGCCGGCCGCCCAATCCATATCGCCCGAAAATCGCTTACCGGTTAAAGCGGATTTTCGGCATAAAACTCCAAAACCCGCTGCTTGAAGGTCTTGTCGCCCACCGCCAGCATATGGTCACGGCCGTCGATGTGAAATGACTTGGCATTCGGCATCAGCGCGGCGAGCTCGTCGGGCGAGCCGCCGATATCGTCTGTCGTCCCGACCGCAATCAGCGTCGGTTGGGCGATGCGCGTCATGTCGTGTTCGCTGAGCAGTTCGCGCGACGTGGCGATGCAGGCCGCCAGTGCCCGGCGGTCGCTGCGTGTCTGATCCGCAAAGGCGCGAAACGAGCGACCGCGCGGATGGCTGGTGGCGGTCGGATCGTCGGCCAGCAGCGCCTCGGCGATCGGATCCCAGTCGCCGACGCCGTCAACCATGCCGATGCCGAGGCCGCCGAAGACCAGCGTCGCCACCTTGTCGGGATCGGACAGCGCCAGAAACGCGGAAATGCGCGCGCCCATCGAGTAGCCCATGACATGCGCGCGCCCGATGCCGAGATGGTCGAGCAGCGCTGCCGCGTCCGAGGCCATCTTGGCCGGGGTGTAGTCGGCCTCGTCATAGCTTTTCGACGACGAGCCGTGGCCGCGATTGTCGAAGGCGATGGCGCGATAGCCGGCATCGTTCAGCGTCTTGAACCAGCCGGGCGATACCCAGTTGACATAGTGGCTGGAGGCAAAGCCGTGGATCATCAGCACCGGATCGCCCGCCCCCGACGCCGGCTGGCGGTCGAGGAAGGCGAAGTCGAACCCGTCATGGGAGAAGAATTGCATCGGGAGCGGCTCAGCCGGCGCCGGGCGTGGGCGCGTTGCCCTTGTCCGATGGCGGCATGCCGGGGCCGGACACCGTGCCGACGGCCGGATGGCGCAGCAGATCGCCATAGTCGATGCCGTTTTTGGCGGCGGTGCCGGCCTTGAGCTCCAGCACGAAGCGCACTGGCACACCCGGCGAGATGACTGCATCGGACAATGGAGTGCCGTGCTTGATGGCCCGGACCTTGCCGTCCTGTCCAACAAAGATCAGGTCGAGCGGCATCGGCGTGTTGTGCATCCAGAAGCCGACCTGCTTCTGCATCTCGAAGACGAACAGCATGCCATGATTGTCGGCCATATCCTGGCGATACATCAGGCCGGCCTCGCGTTCCGAGTCGGTGTCGGCGACTTCGATCGAAAAGGATTTATCGCCCCCTTTCGTCGCCACGACCAAGGGTGTCGGATCGACGGGAAGGATCATCGCCTGACCGCCGGCGATCGTCTGCTGGGATGCGGTCGGCTGCCCGGAATAGAAGTAAGCGCCTGCGGCTACCGCAACGATGACGCAGAGCGCGCCCGCTGTCAGCCAGTTCCTGTACGCCATTGGAAATCCTCGACCAAAGACCATGATCCCTAAAAGTGGTCTCAGGTATTCGGATAAGATCGTGGTGAAACCAAGAAAAACGCCGTCCTGACTTCCTCAGGAAGGCTCGCGTCCTAATGCGCGACCGGCAAGGTGCCCATATCAGGGTGAATCTCGGCAGCCATGAGGCCCTTGTCACCGCGTCCGAAACGCACCAGCACGACCTGTCCGGGCCTGAGCTCGGTGATGCCATAGCGGCGCAGCGTCTCCATATGGACGAAGATATCCTCGGTGCCCTCGCCGCGCGTCAGAAAGCCGAAGCCCTTGGTGCGGTTGAACCACTTAACCAGCGCCCGCTCGAGCCCGCTTTCCGGCGTCACCGCCACATGGGTGCGCTGTTCCTGCATCTCGGCCGGATGGACCGCGGTGGCGGTGTCCATGGACAGCACCCGGAAAGCCTGCAAACCACGGTCGCCATGCTTGACAAGGCACACGACACGCGCGCCCTCCAATGCCGTCTGAAAACCGTCCTTTCGAAGGCAGGTGACATGGAGGAGGATGTCGCCCGAAGAACCGTCATCGGGCAGTATGAAACCGTAGCCCTTGGCCACGTCGAACCATTTGATGGCGCCGGCGATTTCGACAAGGTCGGCGCTATCGCCGCCACTGTCACTCTTCAGGGCGTCGTCAAGGTTCTCATCCCGCCTCGTGAAAGAGGCCTTATCCCCCATAAGAACGCCCCCTTTTTTCAAGAAAACCGCAAGTGATTCTTGACATTAGATTAACACCGCCGCTTCCGGGGTGTGCAAGACCTGCCGTGCCTTTTTTCACGGTTGAATACAGGAATAGCTGACTTGTTGTTGCCGGCGTCGCTGCCGACAGCAATGACGATCCATCAGGGCGGTCAACCGGTCGGCAATTTGCAAGGGATTTCGCCGAAATCGGCAACCACTTGTGTCCGGCGCTTTTGTCAGAGCAATCTGATTTTTCCAAAACCGGTGACCACTTTCAGTCGATGGTCGTTGCCCTTCGGCGGGGTGGACCTTATGTTGCCTCGCAACCCAAACATCCCCGAGGAAATCCCATGCGCTACCTCCACACAATGGTCCGTGTCGCCGACGTCGATGTCTCGCTCGATTTCTACTGCAACAAGCTCGGCCTTAAGGAAGTGCGCCGCTACGAAAACGAGCAGGGCCGCTTCACGCTGATCTTCCTCGCCGCCTCCGAGGATGTAGAAAGCGGCATCACTGAGAAGGCGCCGCTGATAGAACTGACCTACAATTGGGACCCGGAGGAGTACAAGGGCGGACGCAATTTCGGCCACCTCGCCTATGAGGTCGACGACATCTACGCCACATGTCAGCATCTGATGGACAATGGCGTCGTCATCAACCGGCCGCCGCGCGACGGCAACATGGCCTTCGTCAAGTCGCCGGACGGCATCTCCTTCGAACTGCTGCAGAAGGGCCCGGCCAAACCCAAGGCCGAGCCGTGGGCATCGATGCCGAACACCGGCACCTGGTAGCGATCACGCCATCTTGAGCGAGGCGGCCGCGCCGACAAGCCGGCCGCCTTTGCCATTTCGACCAACGGCACCTATTTACCTGCCTGTCGCGCCAGCCAAGCAAAGCCAGTGCCTCATCCAGGAGAATTCGTTCATGCCGACCAGCCGTGCCGATGTCACCACCGCATATGCCAGCCGCTATTTGCAGCAGCTGTGCAAGCACTGGGCGCACAAATTTCCCGTCGAGTTCGATCCGAACCACGGCACCATCGATCTGTCGCTCGGCCGCACGGTTCTCGATGCCGATGCGGCAGCGCTGCATATCACGGTGTCGACGGATGAAAGCGGATCGCTGGAGCGCATGGAGAGCGTCGTTGCCGATCACATCAAGCGCTTTGCCTTCCGCGAGGAACTGACTTTCGAGTGGAAGCAGGCTCCGGCGACCTGACCTCAGATCAGGCGCGACGGCGAACACCGGAAGCTGCCAGCCCCGGACAACGTTATGGCGTCACTTGGTTGCGACGCCATCTGAACCGTCGGAACGACGGATCGATCAGAACTTGTAGTTCAGGCCGATCTTGATCGTATGGGCGTCGATCTTCACCTTTGCGTCGTTGCCCTCGATATCTGTCAAACGGACCTTGCCGAAGTCGAAGTACTGGTATTCCAGCTTCGTGGTCCATTTGTCGGCGAAGGCCCATTCGACACCGCCACCGATCGTATAGCCGAAGCGGCCTCCGCTCCTCGATGCGCTGCTGTCCGGGTCGGGCACCCCGTCAAAATCGAAAGTATCGCCATAACTCAATTTGTAGTGAGTCGCCGCCGCGCCGCCCTTGGCGTAGATCAGCAACCTGTCGGTGGCGTAGCCCAGACGTGCCGTCAGATCGCCATAGACGCCCAGTTTCGCCGATCCGAAATTGTCGGGCTCTTCGACGATAGTCCTGTCGCCCTCGATGCCGAGATAGCCCAGATCGGCTTCGACGCCATAGACGAATGCTCCGGACTGCCAGTTGTAACCGGCCTGAACGCCGCCGAGGAAGCCGTCGGTATCGACGTCATGGGTCTGACCAAGCTCCTCGTCGAAGAAGGAATCCGTCTGGTCGACCGCGTCACCGCGTCCCCAGCCATAGCCGGCGTTGATGCCGACATAGCCACCCGACCAGACAAACCCTGCCGGTACGGTCTCAACCACGTCGGCGGCGAACGTCGCGCCGCAAGCCGAAATCAGGAAAGTGGATGCGAGAAGCAGACGTTTCATGAAACTCCCCAATGCAGTCGGAAAGAGCATAGCACAGACATGCAGTATTCATTAAGCTGCCCAGGCCGGAAAATCGGAAATTGTTGCAGAAAAACAACTGTTTAGCCGAGACTTAATTAGCATCGCAACCGCAACGCAGATCTAAGCGATTCAAAGCGAACGCGCCATCTGCAGCAGCGCCAGCACCGACCGCCAGTTGCGCGCGGTGCCTGGCACTTTCAGAACGCGTGGAATGAGGTTGGCAAACACTGATTTACCCAGCCCGTCTGGCGCCTTGAGGTAGAGCACGTCGCCCTTGACCTCGAAGCTTTCCGGGCCGGTGCATTTTTCGGCAAGCCTGGCGATCTCGTCCGCCGTCGGCTGGCGCTCCAGCGTGTAGGCGTGAAGCTTGGTCGGATCGCCGGCGACTTCCGGATAAGGATTCTCCTTCACCAACCGTTCGAACCAGGAGAGATCGCGCACCATGATGCGCGAGTGAAAGCCCCATTTTTTCTCGAAGGCCGCCTCTATCTGTTTGGTCAGCGTGGCGGCGTCGCCCTTCTTGGTCCGGAACACGACATTGCCGCTCTGCACATAGCTGGCGACATCGGTGAAGCCGAGCGCCTCGAAAAACGCCCGCAACTCCGCCATCTTGACGATGCGGTTGCCGCCGACATTGATGCCGGAAAACAGCGCGACGAACACGGCACCGCTCATATGATGAACCCGGCCAGGGTCTCGTTGTCGGTGATGTCCTGATAGTGCACGCCCTCGGCCTCGAAATTTGCCCTCAGCAGATCGAAGTTACGCCGGTCTTTGGTTTCGATGCCGATAAGCACAGAGCCGAAATTGCGTGCCGATTTCTTCAGATATTCGAAGCGGGCGATATCATCGTCGGGACCGAGCAGTTCGAGGAAGTCGCGCAGCGCGCCCGGCCGCTGCGGAAAGCGGATGATAAAATATTTCTTCAGCCCCTCGAAGCGCAGCGCCCGCTCCTTCACGTCGGGCAGCCGCTCGAAATCGAAATTGCCGCCCGACACCACCGCGACGATGGTCTTGCCGCGGATTTCCTTGCGCGAAAAATCCTTCAACGCGTCGATCGCCAAGGCACCGGCCGGCTCCAGCACCACACCTTCGATGTTGAGCATCTCGATCATGGTGGCGCAGAGCCGGTTCTCAGGGATCAGCCGCACCGCCTGAGCGGCGAACTCCTTGAGGTGGCGCAACGGCTCGCGGCCGATCTCGGCCACCGCCGCGCCGTCGACGAAATTGTCGACATTGGCGAGCCGGACGCGCTTGCCGCTGGCGAGGCTCTGATGCAGGCTCGGCGCACCGGCCGGTTCGCAAAAGACGTAGCGCGCGTCACGTTGCTGATCGGCGAAATAGTGCGTCACCCCCGCGGCCAGGCCACCGCCGCCGACCGGCAGCATGATGATGTCGGGCATGCGCGCGCCTGGCATCTGGCCGGCGATCTCATAGGCGACCGTCGCCTGCCCCTCGATAATGTCCTTGTGGTCGAAGGGCGGCACCATATGCGCGCCGGAACTTTCGGTGAATTCGAAGGCGGCGCGGTAGCAGTCGTCGAAGAAGTCGCCGACCAGCCTGATCTCGACGAAATCGCCGCCGAACAGCCGCGTCTTGTCGATCTTTTGCTGCGGCGTCGTCACCGGCATGAAGACCACGCCCTTCTTGCCGAAATGGCGGCAGACGAAGGCAAAGCCCTGCGCATGGTTGCCGGCCGAGGCGCAGACGAACAGCTCGGCCTCGTTGCCGGCGGCAAGCGCCTTGCGGAAAAAGTTGAAGGCGCCGCGGATCTTGTAGGAGCGCACCGGCGAAAGATCCTCGCGCTTCAACAGCACCCGAGCCCCCGTCTTCTTCGACAGATAGTCGTTTTCCTGCAGCGGCGTTTCGGGAAAGATCTCGCGGATCGCGGCTGCGGCGGTGGCGACACGGGAGGAGAAACTGTTCATGGCGCCGTCACCTCTGGATCGAATGGTTCGAAGGCGAAGCCTATTGCACAATTCGCCGTTTGCAGCCACCGATGCGGCGCGGCCGCTTTGACGCGCCAGCAGGAAATCCATTGGAGCCATCTTCATGCCTGTTTCGGCTGTCGCCCTGAAGACCGTAGACCTTCCTGAATTCGGCGAGCCAACAGTGATGCCGCTAGTTCAGCGGCGGACCTACGAAGCGCGCATCGAGGCTCTGCTGGCGCGCGGCGCCAAGGCCGGGCTCGACGCCTTTGCCGTCTATGGCGACCGCGAGCACGCGGCCAATGTCGCCTATCTCAGTGGTTACGATCCGCGTTTCGAGGAGACGTTGCTGGTCATCGTCCCCGGCAGCCAGTCAAAGCTTCTCGTCGGCAATGAGGGCTGGGGCTATGCCGAAATCTGCGACGGGCCTTACGAGCGCGTCCTCTACCAGACCTTCTCGCTGCCGGCGCAGCCACGCGACCGCTCGGCCTCTCTATCCGACACGCTTGCCGCCTGCGGCCTGAAGGCCGGCCAGAAGATCGGCGCCATCGGCTGGAAGCCGTTCGGCCCCGGCGATGGCGGCTTTGGCGAGACGACGCTCGACCTGCCTTCCTTCATCGCCGATACGCTGCGCACACTGGCCGGCGACAGAGGCGCGGTGGTCAACGCCGCCAACCTGTTGATGAATCCATCCGACGGTCTACGCGCCATCAACGAGGCAGACCAATTGGCGTCCTTCGAATTCGCCGCGACCTTTTCCTCGCAGGGCCTGCGCAACGTGCTTGGGAATATTGAGCCCGGCATGAGCGAATTGCAGGCCGCGCGGCTGATGGGGATCAACGGCCTGCCCCTGTGCTGCCACCCGATGCTGTCCGCCGGCAGGCGTGCGCCCTACGGCTTGCCTAGCCCGCACCTCGACATCATCAAGCGCGGCGATCCCGTCACCATGGCGTACGGCATCCAGGGTTCGCTCAACGCCCGCGCCGGCTTCCTGGTCGAGAGCGCGGCCGAACTGCCGCGCGAGATAAGCGACTATGTCGAACAGCTGGTAGCGCCCTATTTCGCCGCCGTCGTCGACTGGTACGAGACCATCGGCATAGGCGTTGCCGGCGGAGCGCTTTGGAAAGCAGTGCATGACCGCATAGGCGACCCGTTCTTCGGCGTCTCGCTCAACCCCGGCCATCTCGTTCACATCGACGAATGGATGCATTCGCCGGTGTTTTCGGGCTCGGACATCAAGCTGCAATCGGGCATGGCGCTGCAGGTCGACATCATTCCGGCGACCGGAACCAGCTATTTCACCACCAACATCGAAGACGGTATCGTGCTTGCCGATGAGGCGTTGCGCGAGGAGATCGCGGCCCGTTATCCCGAGGCATGGCGCCGCATCGAGGCGCGCCGCGCCTTCATGGGCGATGTGCTCGGCATCAGGCTCAAGCCCGAGGTATTGCCCTTCTCCAACATCCCTGCGTTCCTGCCGCCATTCTGGCTTTCGCGCAACAGTGCGATGGCTGTGACCCGACGCTGACCACATTTCGGCTGGACACGACTTACTTCTGCCGCACTCTCACTGTCCGGGAGGTGTCGCGGAGGGTAGACGGGCCGAGGGTAGACAGGCCTTTGGGCCTCAAAGTGAATTCTATGTGAATTCATCTTTCGATTGGAATTTTTGACGTGCGTTTGAAGACGATTTGCATTCTTGCACTTGCCCTGTTGATCGCCGGCTGCGGCGGCCGCAAAACCGAGGAACTGCTCGGCAGCGCCGTCATGTCCACGCCGGTGACCGAAATCTCGGGCAATCACTCGATCTTCATTGCCACCACACGCAAGAAATCCGACGATCCCAACAAAGTTTTCGACGGCGAACGCTCGGCGACGCTGAACTACGCCCGCGTCACCGTCACCGTTCCCGGCACCCACCAGACCGGCCAGATCGAGCGCCGCTCGCGCGGCAAGTCGAACGACCCGGCGAAATACTTCATGGCTTCCGAGGTCGTCGGCTACGATGCGCAGCCTCAATTCTCAAGCGCGCTCAATGCCGACATTGCCGCGCGCGGCGGCCGCGTCATGGTCTTCGTGCATGGCTACAACACCGGCTTCGACGACGCGGTCTACCGCCTGACCCAGATCGTCCACGATTCCGGCTATCCCGGCACGCCGGTGCTGTTTTCCTGGGCATCCGGCGCCAGAACCACCGACTATGTCTATGACAAGGAAAGCGCCAGCGCCGCCCGCGATCAGCTGGAGGTGACATTGCGCATGCTGCAGCAGTCCGGCGCGCGGCGCATCGACATCGTCGCCCACTCGCTCGGAACCTGGGTGACCATGGAAACGCTGCGCCAGATGGCCATCACCGGCGACCGCGATCTCGGCGGCAAGCTCGGCGATGTCGTGCTCGCCTCTCCCGACATCGACGTCGACGTCTTCAAGAGCCAGATGCGCCGCTACGGCAAGCCGGACAAGCCGTTCATCCTGCTGCTCTCCGACGACGACCGGGCGCTGCGGCTCTCAGGCCTGATCGCAGGCTCGCGGCCACGCGTCGGCGACTACAAGGATGCCGCCGACCTCGCCGCTTATGGCGTCACCGTGGTCGACCTCTCCAAGGTCAAGGGAGGCGACAGCTTCAACCACACCAAGTTCGCCGACAATCCCGAACTGGTGAAGATGATCGGCCAGCGGCTGCGCGAGGATGACGGCTTTGCCAGCGACCAGACGGTGACCGACCGCATCAGCGCGCTCGGACAATAAGGCTGTTGCCTTGCGGCGACCGTCGCCGCGTGAGGTCGCGAATGCCGCTCGGCCCGATCACTTTCAACTGGACCGGGCCGGTCTCTCCCTCTACGACATTGAAGTCGGCGCCAATGCGCCAGCGGGAGCCCGCGTGAACGAGCGATGGAAGACTGTCCTGGTCCTTGCGTTCGCGCTCGCTGCCGCTGGCTGCGCCGGCCCGAACACCCATGACCTGTTGAACAAGACGACGGTTTCGGTGCCTGCCTCCGACATCGCGGCCACCCACGAAATCTTCGTCGCCACCACCCGCAAGCAGGCGACCAAGGACCCACGCCAGGTGTTCGATGGCGATCGCTCGCTGACCACCAGCTACGCCCGCGTCGACGTCACCGTGCCGAAGGTCCACCAGGTCGGCGCCATCGAGCGCGCCAAGGGCTCGGCCAATTCGAACCCGGCCAAGCAATTCACCGCCACCGACGTCGTCCACTATGGCGACGCCTCGCAATTCGCCAAGGCTGTCGGCGCCAACATCACCATGAATGGCGACCGCGCGCTGGTCTTCGTCCACGGCTTCAACAACGGCTTCGACGATGGGGTCTACCGGCTGACGCAGATCGCCCACGACACCGAATATCCCGGTACGCCGATCTTGTTTTCGTGGGCTTCGAGCGGCAAGACCACGGGCTATATCTACGACAAGGACAGCGCCAACGCCGCGCGCGACGACCTCGAGGCGACGCTCAGGATGCTCGCCAAGACACGGGTCAAGAGCATCGACATCATCGCGCATTCGATGGGAACCTGGGTGACGATGGAAGCGCTGCGCCAGCTGGCGATCACCGGCGACCGCGATCTCGACGGCAAGCTCGGCCGTGTCGTCCTGGCATCGCCCGATATCGATGTCGACGTCTTTAAGAAGCAGATGATCCGCTACGGCAAGCCCGACAGGCCGTTCGTCATCCTGCTTTCCGCCGACGACCGTGCTCTGAGACTGTCCAGTCTGCTATCCGGCGACAAGCCGCGCGTCGGCGACTACGGCAACGCCGCCGACATTGCCAGTTACGGCGTCGTTGTGGCCGACCTCAGCCAGATCAAGGGCGGCGACCGCCTGAACCACGCCAAATTCGCCGACAACCCGTTCCTGGTGCAATTGCTCGGCGACCGTCTGCGCGCTCCAGCCGGCCTGGCATCGGACGAACCCACGCAGGGCCAGATCGACAATCTCGGCCGAGGCCTCGGCAAGGCAGTCGGATCCGTCGCCGAGATCATCATCACCACGCCATTCAAGGTGCTGACCATCGCCACCGGCGGATGAGAGCCAAGCACCGGGGCTGATCTCAGATAAAAAGATCGACCTTCTGGAACGTCGTCACGTCGATCAGGCCGACATCGGAAATCCTGAGCTCCGGAATGACGACCAGCGCCAGCAGCGAGTGCTGCATGTAGGCGTTGTTAAGCGAGCAGCCCATCTTGCGCATCGCCTCGGTCAGTTTCTCCGCCTTGGCCGCCACGATTTCCGCCCGCTCGTCCGACATCAGCCCGGCGATCGGCATTTCGACCAGCGCAAGCTCCTTGCCCTTCGAAAACAGCACCACGCCCCCGCCGACCTCGCCCAGCCGGTTGACGGCCAGCGCCATGTCTTCCTTGTTGGTGCCGACGCAGATGATGTGGTGGGCATCATGTGCGACGCTCGACGCCATGGCGCAGTCGCCCATATAGCCGAAGCCTGAGACGAAGGCATTGGTGACGCCGCCGGTGCCGCGGTGGCGCTCGACCAGCGCGATCTGGCAGATGTCGTTGCGGCGGTCCATGGCGACCAGCCCGTCCTCGACCGGCAGGTCGGCCTCCAGCGCCCGCGTCGGCGCCTGGTTTTCGATCACGCCGATGACCCGCACCCGCACCTCGTTGGCGCCCTTGGGCGCCGCAATGTCGAAGTCGCCTGGCTTCAGCTTCTTGCCGAGCTTGACGGTGTTCTTCGCCGATTTGGGGTAATCATAGGCCGGAATGTCGATCTCGAGCTTGCCGCCCTTGGCCAGCCTGATACCGCGGCCATAGACCTCGTCGATGGTCATGGCGGCAAGATCGGAGACGATCAGCAGATCGGCCAGCCGTCCCGGCGCGATCGAGCCCAGTTCGCGCTCCAGCTTGAAATGCTGGGCGGTATTCAGCGTCGCCATCTGGATCGCCGTCACCGGCTTCAATCCCTGTTGGATGGCGTGGCGCACCACCCGGTCCATATGGCCTTCATGCACCAGCGTGCCGGAATGGCTGTCGTCGGTGCACAGGATGAAGTTGCGCGGGTCGAGACCGCTCTCGGTCACCGCCTTGATCTGCGAGGCAACATCGTACCAGGCCGAGCCCAGCCGCAGCATTGCCTTCATACCCTGGCGCACACGGGCGATTGCGTCCTCGGCGCGTGTGCCTTCATGGTCGTCCTCCGGCCCGCCGGCGACATAGCCATGGAACGGCAGGCCGAGATCGCGCGACGCATAGTGGCCGCCGACCGTCTTGCCGGCCTTGATCGTTGCGGCGATCTCGCCCGACATGACCGGATCATTGGCCACGACACCGGGAAAATTCATCACTTCGCCGAGCCCGATGATGTTTTCCCAGGTCATCGCCTCGGTGACATCGGCGACCGTCAGTTCGGCCCCGGCATGCTCCAGACCCGGCGCCGACGGCACGCAGGACGGCATCTGGACGTGCACGTTGATCGGCATGGCGACGGCCTCGTCATGCATCAGCCGCACGCCGGGCAGGCCCAGCACGTTGGCGATCTCATGCGGATCGATGAACATCGAGGTGGTGCCGTGCGGGATGACGGCGCGGCAGAACTCGGTCACCGTCACCATGCCGCTCTCGACATGCATGTGCGCGTCGCACAGGCCGGGCACGAGATAGCGGCCGCCGGCGTCGACCACCTTGGTGCCCTGGCCGATGGCATGGCTGGCATTCGGCCCGCAATAGGCGAAGCGGCCGCCGGCAACGGCGATGTCGGTGCCGGCTATGATTTCGCCGGAGTGCACGTTCACCCAGCGGCCGTTGCGAATGACGAGATCGGCAGGCTTGCGCCCCGTCGCGACGTCGACCAGATGCGTCGCCATCTCGGTCCAGGGCTTGGGTTTCGTCGCCGACGGCTGCTTGGCCATGAAAGACTCCTGTTTGCCAGACTGTGCCAAGCCGGCAAGGTTTTGGCCAGCGATCACGGACGAAATCCGCTCGATGAGAATTCGCCGGCGGATGCGCTGCACCTGTTCACACCGGCGAGCGTCACGGCGGTCATTCAGTTTGGCTTGTGCCGGCACTTATGCTACTATTCTGCCGACGGTGCTGATTTGCGCCGACGACCCGCCGCGAGGCGGGTTTTTGTTGTGATGAGGCCGAAACCTCCTGAGGTGAAGTCATGACCCGGTTCCTGAAAGCACTCGCCTTCGTCACCCTGTTCCTGATCTCGGCCGGCTTTGCATCCGCCGAGGAACGTTGGCAGACCTTGCCCGAACCGGCGGCCATGCCCAAGCCTGAACAGAGCGGATATGCGCCGGTCAACGGCATTCAGATGTACTACGCCGTTTTCGGCGCCGGTGATCCGATTTTCCTGATCCATGGCGGCCTTGGCCATGGCGACATCTGGGCAAGCCAGGTGGCGACCATGTCCAAGACGCACAAGGTTATTATCGCCGACAGCCGCGGCCATGGCCGCTCTACCCGCACCGAGCAGGCTTACGGCTATGACCTCATGGCGTCGGACTATCTTGCGCTGCTCGACTATCTCAAGATCGACAAGACCGCTCTTGTCGGCTGGAGCGACGGCGGCATTATCGGCATCGACATCGCGCTGCATCATCCGGAGCGGCTGACACGGCTCTTTGCGCAGGCCGCCAATGTCACCACCGATGGTGTCGATCCGGGTGTGCTGACCAACAAGACCTTTGCCGCCTATATCGACCGCTCGGGACGCGACTACAAGAAACTGTCGAAGACTCCCGACCAGTACGATGCCTTCGTGGCGCAGATCAGCCACATGTGGGAGTCGGAGCCGGCCTGGACCAAGGAACAGCTCGGCAAGATAACCACGCCGACCGCGATCGTTGCCGGCGACCATGACGAGGCGATCAAGCGCGAACACACCGAATACATGGCCTCCGTCATTCCGGGCGCCAAGCTCATCATCCTGCCCAACGCCAGTCATTTCGCCATGCTGCAGGCGTCGGACGAATATAGCCAGGCGGCGCTGGACTTCATTGACGCCAAATAGCGCCCCCAGCTAGAGCACCCCAGCGCAGCAACGGGTGCTTCCGATTGTTGAACAATGGGTTCCGTTTTGCGGCGAATAGGATTACCTTCCGGCAAGGCGCCTTCTTAACCGCCTTTTCGGAGAACTCGATGCGCTGTCTGACCATTGCCAGTGCCGGATTTCTGATTGCTCTGGCCGCGCCGGCATTCGCCGCCGACCCGATGGCGGTGACGATGACCGAACCAGGCTTCGACTGGACCGGCTACTATGCCGGCCTGCAGGCCGGCTACGGCTGGGGCCAGTCCGACATATCAGTGACGGAAGGCGCGCCGTTTTCCATCTCGCCCGACATTGACGGCGGTTTCGTCGGCGGCCATGTCGCCGGCCTGTGGCAGTTCGATCAGGCGGTGCTCGGCGCCGAGGCGGAGCTCAGTTATTCCGCCATCGACGGTACGGCCGTATCAGGCCTTGGCAGCACATTCCGCACGGACATCAAGTGGTTCGGATCTGTCAACGCCAAAGCGGGCTTCGCCATCGACCGCGTGCTGGTCTACGGCGTCGGCGGCGTCGCCTTTGCCGGCATCGAAACGTCGCAAGTCGCGGGCGCGTCGTTCGCCGGCACACGCACGAATGTCGGCTGGACCTTGGGTGCCGGGGTCGACTATGCGCTGACCGACAAATTCATCGTCGGCGCGCAATATCGCTATTATGATTTCGGCTCCGAGCACTATGACGTGGCGGAACCCTTCAACGATCGAGATCAGGATGTGAAACTGAACGCGGTCGGTATCAATCTCAGCTACAAATTCTGAGCGTTCTCGGCGACTGAAATTTTCGCGACAACCAATTGTTTGAAATCACGAACCACCTTTCATGAGTTCGAGATTCGGCAAAAGATGGCTTGACGGGTTTTCGCTGGCGTCTGAAAAGGGCTGGCCTGCGGACGTGGCGGAATTGGTAGACGCAAGGGACTTAAAATCCCTCGATCTCTGATCGTACGGGTTCGATTCCCGTCGTCCGCACCATTTGAAATGCTTAGGATTTGTTCTGTAAGAACTCACTGGCTACCATAGAAAAGGCTGACGCGGGTAGCAACTGAAGAGGTTTAACACTCTTGCTGGAATACCTGCTGCAACACTCCTGTCGGTAGCGACCGACCGCGCGGGCCAGGTCAAGGCACTCCCTTAGGAGCCGGCTGGGGCCGCAGCGGCCTTAACCCGGTGGGCATGCTCCGTCGCGATTTTAAGAAGAGTTGCGGCCGTTTCCTGTGGCGTCCAACCTTGCGCTTCTGACGCAGTCACCAAGGCCGCAAACGCGGCTTCTAATGCGACTTCACAGTTCACCCCACGGTCTGGGCTATCCTCTGGCAATATCGGGGGTTCGACGGATTGGGACATGGTGACTTCTTTCAAAGGGGAAAACCCGCCGCCCCAGCCTTTTGCCACTTGAAAATTTCAGCAAAGGATCATTCCAGCTATCAGCAGCGTGATTAGAACTGACAACGGCACGGCCAGAAGACCGACCAACTCAACATTTCTTGTGTTTTGTCGCTTGTCCATCTTCGTCGCCCGCATGTCGTTGGCTTTGGCATCTTGCCGTCAACGTGCAGCTGTTGGAACCAACCACAAGTGCCGCTGATCGGAGATTCAGTCGGTGCTGCATATTAGCAACACATTGTGGAACGATCGGGCGGCATCAGCCAATTGCTTTTGAATGCGCTTGCACTTGCTTCGTACGATTCCGTACAGTTTCCCCCATAGGGGAGGCGGCCGATGGACCATGACGAGGAAGGCTACAGCATTGACGCCTTCGATTTCGATGTGGTGTGCGAGACCTTCAGGAGATCCGTTCGGGAGTTGAACCTGGCTGAAGAGCATTGGGTAGACCACGCGAAGGCGCTGCTACGGGAATTCACCGACAGCGCACCTGATGACGACATGATTAGCCGGATCGTCGGGCGCTAGTGGCCTATACAGCGGTAGTTGGTTAGAATCGTACCCCGGTCCTGCCACGGAAACCTTTTCCAAGGTTTGCCGCGTCATAGAGGCATCACAGAAGCTCCTGGAACAGATTGCCCAGCGCGGAGGGCCCTATAACGAAAAAGCTCGCCCCCGTGAGGCAGCGGGCAGTTTTGGGAGAAACAGAAATGGGAACAATGGACCCCCGAATTGCCAACGGGCCATCGCCAATGCCGTCAGAGAGCCCTGCCTGGACGTGTGGCGTCCTGTCCGGCCCTCGCCATTGATTTCGTCGGCAAGCTTGTCTTTGGCCTCGTGATAGGTCTTGAAGTTGGCATCGGGATGGCAATCGCCGGCTGCCAAGGATGCCGGCCGCTGGCCGACCCATCAGTTAGGCGTCCGTAGCCAGAGCGTTATAAAGCAGCAAACACGCCAGGATAGGAACGGCGCTGCCTAGCAGCTGGTCTGCCGTGAGGCCGGAAAAATAGACAAGATGAAACGTCACCATCGCTCTACCAATCACGGTTCGGAACACTGCCGAATTAACCGTTAGCCGACGCTAATGTTCCGCTCTGGACTCACTACCGCTTTGGAAGAATCCTGCCGCAGCGATCAGCGCCCCGCCCGACCTTGATCTCAACGTCGGTGCCACAAGGCTTTCCTTCGTTCGCATGGTTCGCAGAGATTAGCACGATCGCATACTCTCATCTCATCCGGCGTCGTCTCCCTCACAAAGCAGCGCCGGTAAGGCTCGGCGACCTTCTTGTTTGTCCCGTGTGCCAAATGAGGTCGCCGGGCCTGCCGTTGCTCATCTTTGCTGGTGGCTGCTCCTGATGGCTGCGCTTGGCGCCGTCGCCCTACTGCTACCTGCGGGGTAAGGCCGGCGAGCCCTCTTGTCAGGCAGTCCGGCATGTAGGATTATAGTCCTCGTTGCGGCGACCCCTCAATGGAGAGCGCCAATGGCCAGAACCAAACCTTCGGAACAACTTTCCCGGGCTGAAATCGAGCGCTTCCTGGCGGCAGCCGAAGCGCTGCACAAGAGCATCGTCGGGCCGCTCCTGGCGTACCACGGCGAGCACTACCAAGCTCTACGTAAGGTCCATGGACCCCTGTTGAAGTCGATCGAGACCATCACCGGCCAGAGGGCGAAGTTCATCCAGTGGAACGGGACAGGACCGGCACAGCCCCGGGACAAGCCTCCGGGCTAAGTCTCCTCCCGGAAATCCAGCAGCTTGGCATGGCGAAGCTTCTCCTCGCCCTTTAGGAACCGCACGCGGCCGACCAGGCCCGGCTTTAGCCATTCGGCCTTGTCACTCTTGAGCCCTTTCG
This sequence comes from Mesorhizobium sp. M0772, assembly GCF_040320135.1. Lineage (NCBI taxonomy): Bacteria > Pseudomonadati > Pseudomonadota > Alphaproteobacteria > Hyphomicrobiales > Phyllobacteriaceae > Mesorhizobium > Mesorhizobium sp. M0772. The sequence continues at coordinate 20,291 of NZ_JAMYPB010000003.1, forward strand.
GCGCCGGCCCGCCAATCTTGCCTTGCACGCGGTCCCATAGGCGCTGGCGCTTGTCCGCCTTGAAGGTGACGAAGGCGCCGCCGGCATAGTGGCCTTTGTCGGCCATCAGCACCATGGCAGGCTTGCCGGCCTCGCGCTGCACGCCGATGATGTCCATCTCCTTTTCGGCATAGCACTTGATCTTGCGCCAGTTCGTCGTCGGACCCGACCGATACTTGCTGCCCTTCCGCTTTGAAACGATACCTTCAAGCCCAGCCTGGTCGACCAGGTGAAAGACGGCGTCGCCAGTGCCCGGCATCGCTTCGCTGAACTGAATTCGGCCGCCGTCCGGGATCAACGCCCGGAGTATCTCGCGACGGTCTTCCACCGGCGTGTTCCGCAAGTCATGCCCGTTCAGGTGCAAGAGGTCGAATGCTAGCAGATACAGATCGCGCGAAGGCTTGCGGCTGGTCGCGGCTGATTGATGCGCATGGAAGTCGGATAGGCCAGCCTCATTGATCGTAATGGTCTCGCCGTCGATGATGAAGTCTTTCGCCTCGATCGCTTCCGCCTCACCGGCAAGTTGGATGTAGCGGCCCGTCCAATCATAACCGTTCTTGGTGATCAGCCGAATCCCGTCATCATCCTTGATGACCTGGGTGCGGTAGCCATCGAATTTGATCTCATGAATCCAATCATCGCCCATCGGCGGCGTGTCGACCAGTTCGGGTTCCATGGGCTTGATGAATTTCAGACGCATGCACTGACTCTCAGAACTGCGACTTCAATTAGCAATTGCTAAATTAGTTCCGGAACATTTTAGACGAATTGGATGTTTGAAGGGCTATGAAGATCGAAGCCGACCAATGCCGGGCAGCGCTGACGCTCATCCGGCGCACAATGGAAGAGCACTGTCCTCCTGGCGTGCTGCCGAGCGAAGAGATGGTCAATGGGCTCTATGGTCCGGAACTGATCCATGAGGCGGAAGCCATTGCCGCCGGCATCGTCGCAACCATTGACCAGCTGCAATTGCCCGTGATGAAACCGCCGTCCCCTAGTATCAAATAGAGACCGACACAGGGAAGGTCGCTTGGCCGCGCGATCGTGGGCTCGCAACGACCGGCGAGGCGATGCCGGCCTCACCAAGGGTTACAGCCCCTCGACCAGCAGCGAAGGCGGCTCGCGGCAGTGCAACGCCCGAAGTGTTTCGAGACGACGATGTCCACCGAGCGTAGCCAGCGCGCGTTGTGCTGCACAAGGACCGAGGCAGCGGCACGGCCGCCCGGGCTACTCCAAAGGCGGCTCTTCGCTCTGTGGAGCCAAAACGGTGATATCCATCCTGGCGATTGTCGATGCGGCGCGCCCCTGGGCGCCAGAATCCGTGTCGCCACTTTCTGCCGCCATTGCCTTGGCGCGATGTCCTACGCTGTCTGCGCTTTTGCCTGGCGCAAATCCTTCGCCCGGTTCTGTCTTTGCGGGTTTCGGTCGAGTTTCAGCTGCCTGCCGATGTTGGTTTCCAATCGCCGAGACCATTGATACCTCCCCTTCATGAGGCCGCGACTGTACCTGTCAAGGCTGTAGCGAGGCTGATCACTTAAGTGGTCGGGTTGCGCCCGCTCGTAGTGGCCCTCCGATCACTGGGCTCTCGATGCCTTGGCGCTCGCGGACGTCTGGTCGGGTGGGAAGTTCAAACTCAGCCGCCCTTTGCGGCACCGGCTTCGCCCGACAACTAGGAACGATTTCGGCCGCCATGTGTTACGCAATCATGAATCTCGCGGATCCCGGATCAACAATGGCAACCGATCTTTTCACGATGCAACTCGCTGATGCTCAGCAGCGCATCAAACAGACCGAGTTCGCGCTGGTACTCAGCGAGAAAATGGTGGCTGAGAACCTCGCTTTATCCAGCAGGATACGATCGGCGAGGCGGCGTGTCCTGAAGGCCGGAAGGCCTCTGGCGACAGTCGACTCAACAAGCTGAAAGAGTTCTTCAAATGATCTCGACCCAGTCCGGACGTGGGAGAGCTTGCCGGTAACCTTAGCGGTAATCGGCCGAGTCGCAGCAGGAAGCGCGCCGAAAACTTGCTGGACGAAGATTGCGGCGTCGCTATGAATCCCGCCTTGTGTTGCCGAATCCGATCTGCGCAAAGGCGCATGGCCGAGACCAGGCAGCGGCTCACGAAGATTGATCCCAGCAGGACGAATTGACCGCTACGGCTCAGTTGAGACGGCACTTCGAAATCACGACTCCCTGCTGAGCTATCAGTTTCCCTCGATCTCTAATCGTATGAGTTCTGCGCACCACCCTTCGCTCTTCGAGCTTCGGGTGGCACGCCACCGAGTAGCCGTCAAACGTCGAGATAGCCGGCGGCGACGAGCATTGCCTTGTATCGTTGGGCAAATCGGCTGGGCAAACAACTTAGGTAAGCTGACGCGCCAATATCCCAATGCGCGCCCAGTTCGCGGTCGAAGGCAGCCGGGTCGAATTGCAGCAAGCCGCTGCGTGGGTAGACCGTGAATTCTCCGAAGATCGGCTCCCCCTCCTCCTCGTAGAAATCGACACGCACCATGTCGAACTCGCTGCCGAGCGCCTCGGCTGCCTCGATCATCCGCGCCAGGCTCTTGGGAGGGGGAATTTCCAGGCTCGAGTCGATCGCGCCCTGGACGATGTTCAGCGGGCGCCAATCGCGATCCAGGTGGGCGGTATTCTTGGCCGTGGAACGGAAGGCGACGACGACGATGTAGGCGACGCGGCCAGCCAGCACACAGAATTTGTAGTCGACCGGGTCATAATCCTGGTCCTTGCCGACAAGCGCTTCGACGAAAACCCGCCGCTCTATGTGCGCATAGCTGCGCTCCAGCTTGCGGGCGCCATAGGTTTGGCCAAGGTATTCCGTCATCTCGGCAATGATCGCCTCCCGGTCGGCGTTGGCCGGATCGCGAACGATGACATTCATGGCGCAACCGTGGTTGCATTTGACGGCGTATGGGATTTTCAGGTCATCGAAGGGGATCTGGCGCGGATCGTCGCCCTGCCACAGCACCTCCGGGATGGCGAGCCCGGGAAGCCGCTCCCTGACGATTTCCTTGGACTTGAGCTTGTCGAGAAGGCCGATAAAGCGAGGATCGTCATCGAAAATCTTGCGCCAGTGGACCTTTTCCGTAAACGTCACCGGGGCTGCAAAATTCGGCAGATGCCGCATTCGCTCAAGGAAACGCTGGGTCAACCGGCGATAGCGGACAAGCAGCGCGGCGTTCAGCAACAGGAGAGATGCCCGCGCGCTGTTTCGCTTCAGCCATGCCTTTGCGCCACGCGCCATTCCGGTGTCCTTGCAACTTGCGCAACTTCATCCGCGAAGTGGACGGCCACCCTGCCCGCAGCAGTGAGGCACGTCGAGCTTCGCCGAGCTAGCCCTTCATCGGGTACAGTTTCAAATGCTGGATCAGGATGATCGTCTTGGCGTCGATGATGCGACCGTCTGAAATGCCGGCCAGCGCTTCATCAAGAGGCATTTCCAGAACCTCGATGTCCTCGCCCTCGTCGGCCGCGCCGCCGCCGGCCGAGATGCGGTCGGCGGGTGAATAGCGCGCCACAAAGAACCACAGCCGTTCAGTGACGCTGCCTGGGCTCATATAGGGGGAAAACAGCCGCTCGATGTTCTGTAAGCGATAGCCGAGCTCTTCCTCGGCCTCCTTGAGGATGGCGGTTTCGGGATCGTTTTCGTCGAGCAGGCCGGCGCAGGCCTCGATCAGCGGTTCGCGGTAGCCGGTGACGTAGGCGGGGTAGCGGAACTGCCGCACCAGAAGCACCGTCTGACGCTCGGGATCGAAAGGCAGGATCACCGCGCCGTCGCCACGATCGTAGGTCTGGCGAATCTGCGTCTCCCACTGCCCGTCTCGCCGACGGTAATCGAGGACGGTCTTCTTCAGAACCGCCCAGTCGTCGGACAGGACTTCCTCCGAGCGGATGCGGATACGATCTTCCATGATGAGCTCCAAGCTGTCGGCGCCATGGCGTAACCGCGAACGGTTTTGCGCGCAACCGAAACGGCGAAGCTTTCACCGCCTCGTGTCTGGTGCCGGCAACTGCCATCGCCTAAATAGCTGCAGTCCCTCTCCGGAGTTCTTTTGATGACCGCAGCGCTTTTCCAGCCGATCGCCCTCGATGGCCTGACCTTTCCGAATCGTATCGCGGTGGCGCCGATGTGCCAGTATTCCGCCGAAGACGGCTCGGCCAGCGACTGGCATCTCTATCACTGGATGAACCTGGCGATGTCGGGCGCCGGCATGGTCACCGTCGAGATGACCGACGTCGAACGGCGCGGCCGCATCACCCATGGCTGCCTCGGCCTCTATTCCGACGACAACGAGGCGGCCGCCCGGCGCACGCTGGATGCAGCAAGGCGCGTCGCCGCGCCGGAAACGAAATTCGGCATTCAGCTTGCCCATGCCGGCCGCAAGGCCTCCAACCGAAAGCCCTGGGAAGGCGGCGGCCCATTGCAGCCGGGCGAGGATCCCTGGCAGACCGTCTCGGCCTCGGCCATCGCCTATGACACCGGCTGGAATGTGCCGCATGCGCTGGAGGAGGATGAAATCCTGCAGCTTATCGAGCGCTTCACTCAAGCCGCGAGGCGGGCCGAGCGCGCCGGCTTCGACTTCCTCGAGTTGCACGCCGCGCACGGCTATCTGATCTTCCAGTTCCTGTCGCCGCTTTCCAACCAGCGCACCGACCGCTGGGGCGGCTCGCTGGAAAACCGCATGCGTTTCCTCATCGAGATCGCCAAATCGGTGAGGAATGCAGTTCCAAACCTGATGCTTGGCGCCCGCCTGTCGGTAAAGGACTGGGTCGATGGCGGCTTCGAGGTCGACGAGGCGATCGAGGTGGCCAAAGCCTTGAAGGCGCTTGATGTTGCCTATATCTGCTGTTCGAGCGGCGGCAATTCGCCGTTGCAGAAGCTGCCGACCGGCGCCGGCTATCAGGTGCATCTGGCCGAAGCGGTGCGCAAGGGCGCCGGCATCCCGACACGGGCTGTCGGCCTGATCGACGATCCCTCGCAGGCAGAGGCGATCGTCGCCGACGGCCGCGCCGACATGGTCGCGCTGGCCCGCGCCTTCCTCGCCGATCCGCGCTGGGGCTGGCGCGCCGCCGCCACCTTCAGCGAGAAAATCCATCCCGCGCCACAGCTCGCCCGCTCGGTGACGACGATGCAGCATTGGACGAAGGGCTGAACAGGCAGCGCCGACGGATGCGCCAAACGCATCTGCTGGACAGATTGCCGCAGCTTCGCTTTAATCCGCCCGCTATAGTCCCTGGGGGCAGGCCGCCTTGGCGGCCGGATTGGGAGCAAAGTCCATGGCATCAAGGGCAATCTATCCGGCGGCAGCCGCTCTGGTGGTCGCACTGTCGTTCGCCGCGTCGTCTCCGGTCGGCGCGCAATATTGCGAAGGCACGGTGCACGGCCTGTCCAGGCACTACGATCTGGATACCGGCAGCGGGTTTCTCGCCGTGCGCGCACGGCCGAACTCGTCGTCGCGCATGATCGGGCAATTGTTCAACGGCGACCACACGGAGATTTTCGACCGCCGGGGCAACTGGTACCAGGTCGAAATCGGCGGACGGACCGGCTGGGCCAACGCCCACTGGCTGCGCAACGACTGCGGTTACTGAGACCAACGATTGCGGTTGTGAGACGTTTGGGCGCAGGCTGACGGCCATTTTTGCAACCATATTGGCTGCTTTGCGTTGCGGCCATCATGGATAACAAACCTTTTGAAACCCCGGTCGTGGTCGAACTCGGCCATGTCGGCAAATATCGCCAGATCCGCAGCACCCAGGAAGCGGCGGAGTGTCTGATGACGGTGTGGCCGCTCAATCGCGGCCCGCGCCATCGTGATGCTCTCGACACTTGCCTCAAAGTGCTGGAAGGTTATCGTTCGACGGCCGATGCACGCAGGGCCTTGATCGAAGCGGCCAAGGAATCGGAAGTGCTGGTTCCCGAAGACCGGCTGCCAGACGCCAAGTTGCATTGAAGCCCAAATTGCAATGAAAAACGGGCCGCATTGAGCGGACGGACGAACCGGAGGATTTCATGGCGAAGCTGACTTACAAGATCGTCGAGCATGACGGGGGCTGGGCCTACAAGGTCGGTTCGACATTCTCGGAGACATTCCCGACCCACCAGGATGCGCTGCGCGCCGCCGAGATCGCCTCGGCCGAACAGCAGATCGCCGGCGCCACGGACGGCATCCAGTATGAGGATGCCGAAGGCAAGTGGCACGACGAACTGGCCGACGGCCGCGACCGGCCGCAGACCGAAGTTTCCGACTGATCCTTGCCCCTCAGCTTTCGCTGCCGGCCGTGGATGCTCGCCTAAGCAATTCCCTTGGGAATTGCGTCAAAACAAACAGGCGGGACATCCTGCCGGTCAGTCGAAGCCGCGGCTTGATCACTTGCCGCAATATTGATCGTTCACGTTGGGCCTCACATTTCCGTAGGGTCCTGACGGGTCGGAGGCGCACGGCCCCGTAGCGCCATAGCCTTGGCTGCCGTCGGCATTGATGCTGCCGGTGGTGCTCTGGTCGACGGTCGATGACTGCTCGTTGCCGAACGGCCACCAGCTGTGATGGTTGGAATACGTGCCGTCCGATGACTGCGCCATCGCCGATGTGGCAAGACCGATCGTCAGCACGGATGCTGCAAAAACTTTCCTGTACATTGAATTACTCCGTATCTGCCGCCTTGGGTGCGACACGGGGTAAAACCGGATATCAGCCGAATGGTTCAGTGAAATTGTTGTGAGGCTGTGGTGAGGTCTTGGCCGGCGAATGTCCGCTCGGCAATGCGCTTGATGAAGGTGATGACGCGGTCCGGCTCGTCGAATTGCGGCATGTGGCCGAGGCCTTCGACCGTCTCGAAATCGAGCCCTTCGATCCTGTCCTTCATCGGCTCCCCATGTATGCGCATGGCGATGACGCGATCGGCTGTCCCGAAGAAAATCCCGGCCGGCATGGCGATCTCTCCATAGCGCTCTTCGATGCGGCCAAGATCCTCTTCGACCGCCACGAAATCGGTGGAGGTCGCATGGAAATGGACAGGCCTCAGCCCGAGCCATCCGCCGCCATCGATCATGTAGTCGGCGGGAACGGCCTGCGGCGAGAAGATGAACTCCAGTGTCTGCCGCGCATATCTGAGGCTTGTCGGTATCGCGACGGTGTAGGCCATGATCCAGCGCCAAAGCCGCGAACGGATATAGAGCAGGCCCGCTTTCTCGCGGACGCCGGCTTCCAGATGGGTCAGCGGCGCCAGCAAGGCGATGCCGGAAATCGCGCCGGGATGCTCCAAGGCCAGGGTCAGCGCGACGGCGCCCCCCAGCGAGTGCCCGACCACGAGCGGCCTTTCCAGCCCGAGTGTTTCGATGAAGCGCCTGATGATCTCGGCCTGTTCAGGCAGACGGCCGGTGGCTCCTCGCGCGCGAACAGAATAGCCCGATCCCGGCCGGTCGAGTGCAATGAGGCGGTAGCCAGGGCCAGAGCGCTCAAACAGCGTGTGGCGAAACTGGTGGAGCTGCGCGCCAAGTCCGTGCACGAACAGGATCGGCCGTCCCTCGCCCGTTTCGACATAATGGATGCGGCTGCCGTCGATCTCGACGAAGTTTCCGCTGGCCGGCACCAGCCTTTCGGCCTTGGCGGCAATCCAGAGCGTAGCGGCCACCAGGCAGGCCACGATGACGAGAGCCAGCACGGACAGGCCGGCGACAAGCCAAAGCAGAATCGATACCAGCATGTTTTCACCCGGGAAGCGGACCGGCGCGCACCATCACCCACTGACGAACGCTCGGCAAGGCAGATGGCGGCTTGTGTCGGCATTGCCGCCAGTTCGATGGCGCGCTATCTCAGGCGACCTTCTTTCTGCCTCAGGCGACCTTGTCTGCCAACGGGCCTGTTTGCCGGAGCCTTCCATGCCTGAAATCGTCACTGCCGCCATGCTTGTCATCGGCGACGAGATTCTGTCCGGCCGCACCAAGGATAAAAATATCGGCCACCTCGCCGACATCATGACGGCCATCGGCATCGACCTGAAGGAAGTGCGCATCGTTCCCGACGAGGAGGACGAGATTGTCGCTGCGGTGAATGCCGTACGCGCCCGCTACACCTATGTCTTCACCACCGGCGGCATCGGCCCAACGCATGACGACATCACCGCCGATTCCATTTCCAAGGCTTTTGGGGTGCCCTGCGAATACGACGCCAAGGCCTATGCCATGCTGGGCGAGAGCTATGCCGCGCGCGGCATCGAATACACCGAGGCCCGCAAGCGCATGGCGCGCATGCCGCGCGGCGCCGACCATATCGACAATCCGGTCTCCGTCGCGCCCGGCTTTCGCATCGGCAACGTCCATGTCATGGCCGGCGTGCCGGCGATTTTCCAGGCCATGCTCGACAATGTCGTGCCGACGCTGAAGGCCGGCACCAAGATGCTGTCGGCCACCGTCCATTGCCCGTTCGGCGAAGGCCTGATCGGCGGTCCCGTGGGCGACATCCAGAAGGCGCATCCCGACACCATCATCGGCTCCTATCCGAAATATGGCGACGGCAAATTCTGGACGGAGCTGGTGGTCCGCGCCCGCAGCCAGGAGGCGCTGGATTCGGCACGCAAGGACGTCGAGGCGATGGTGGCCGGCTTCACCGCCGCCAATTGACCCTGGGTTCGCGGACCATCGCCGGGCCGGAACCAAGCACCGCACTCCCACGTTTTCCCTCGGGCGCAGCACGCGCTGGCAGATTTGAGGGATTTCGCATGCGCTTCAAGACCATCGTCGCCATATTGCAGAACGAACAGGACGCCGAACGCGTGCTCGACTGCGCCATCCCGCTTGCCGACCGGTTCGAGAGCCATCTCATCGGCATCCATGCCGAAGCGCTGCCCGTTCCCTACACCTCGGCAACCGGCTTCCCCGACACTGAGTTCCTGCAGGTCTCCGCCGACATGAACCGCGAGCGCGCCGAGAAATTGCAGGCGCTTTTCGTTGGGCGGATCGAGAATTCCGGCCTTTCCTTCGAATGGCGCAGCCTCGAGAGCTTTTCCGGCGACAGCGCGCTGACGGGTATTTCCAGCGTGCGCGCCGCCGATCTGATCATTGCCGCGCAGCGCGAGACCGGGGGCGACACGAGCGCCGATGTCGACACGCTGGTTTACGATGCCGGCCGGCCAGTGCTGGTGGTGCCGCATGAGGGGCCGTTGGTCACCACATTCAAACATGTGCTGCTGGCCTGGAACGGCAGCAAGGAGGCGGCGCGTGCCGCCTTCGACGCGCTGCCCTTCATCATCGAGGCCGAAAAGACCGACATTCTGGTCATCGATCCGCCGGATACGCTGGATGACAACCCGGAAGCCGCCGGCGCCGAGATCGCCGCGGCACTCTCCAGGCATGGCGCAACGGTCAGCGTGTCGGTGCAGAAATCGGGTAATGCTTCGGTCGATGACGTCATCCAGACCCGGATCGCCGAGACCGGAGCCGACCTTCTGGTGCTCGGCGCCTACAGCCATTCCTGGCTGCGTCAGCTTTTGTTCGGCGGCGTCACGCGCACCGTGTTGCGCAGCGTGCCGGTTGCGGCCTTTTTGTCGCGGTAACTCCACAGACTGGCCCCGCCCTTGCCAATGCCCTGACTTTCCAGTTAATTCCGCGCGCATTCCACAATGTTGCGCGCGGAGTGCAGAATGTCCCTTCCCGAAAAAGCCTTTCCGGTCTCCTGGGACCAGTTCCACCGCGATGCCCGGGCGCTCGCCTGGCGGCTTGCCGGCGCCAACAAGGGTCAGTGGAAGGCCATCGTCTGCATCACCCGTGGGGGCCTGGTTCCCGCTGCCATCATCTCACGCGAACTCGGCATACGCGTCATCGAGACGGTCTGCGTCGCCTCCTATCACGACTACACCAGCCAGGGGCAATTGCAGGTGCTGAAGGAGATCACGCCGGCGCTGCTCGCCGATGATGGCGCGGGCGTGCTGATCATCGACGACCTCACAGACACCGGCAAGACGGCAGGCATCGTGCGCGCCATGATGCCCAAGGCGCATTTCGCCACCGTCTACGCCAAGCCGAAAGGCCGGCCGCTGGTCGACACCTTCATCACCGAAGTCAGCCAGGACACCTGGATCTACTTTCCCTGGGACATGGGTTTCACCTACCAGAAGCCGATCGCCGACGATCACGCCGGCTGATTCGCGCCAGCCCCATTTCTGCCCAGACGGCCAAACCCGCCCCGTCTGCTATGAAAACAGACACTGGAAGGCACATTATTCTGTCGAATCGACGCCTGTTGGCGGATTGGACGGTTGGTGTGATGTTTTTTACTTTTAAGACTTACACTTGTCGGTAAGATTCATACGGCGGCTAACGATTCTGAGGGCTGGGGTAGCTTTCACTGATGCTGACGACACCGGCGACACACGACCATCTGGCTGAAAGGGTCCGCAAGCTCTTCGGCACTTCGCCTTGTCGCCTGCAGGTTGCCGCTTTGCCATGGCGCAATAACGAAGACGGCGTCGAGATCATGCTGATCACCAGCCGAGACACCGGGCGTTGGGTGCTGCCGAAGGGCTGGCCCGAGGCCAGGGAGCCGCTCTGCGAGGCAGCGGCGCGCGAGGCGGGCGAGGAAGCCGGATTGCGTGGCAAGATTTCGCTTTTCGAGGCCGGTCGTTACTTCTACGCCAAGGCCCTCGCGTCCGGCGAGGAAGTCCCTTGCGAAGTGCTGGTGTTTCCGCTGCAGGTCGAGCACGTTGCCGACCGCTGGAAGGAAAAGCGCGCGCGCACCCGCAAATGGGTCAATGGGGCCGAGGCCGTACGCATGGTCAACGAGCCGGACCTCTGCCAGATCATCGCCCATTTCTGCGCCGATCCCGACAAGTTCGTCGTTAGAGCCTAGCTCACAGCCACCGCTGCATAGTCCTGCGCGCCCGCACCGGTTCTTGCCCCGATTCCGGGCTCGGTGCTTCGCTCCGCGCGCCAGCAATCCGACACTATAAATCCCTCCCCTTCAGGCCAAGCTTAGCCACAGCTTGACATGCAGGCATTTACCTGCATATTGTGTCTTCAAGATGAGTGAGACCGATGGACGCCGACAAGGTTTTCAAAGCGCTGGGCGACCCGACCCGCAGAATGCTGCTCGATCTTCTGTGTGAGAAGAACGGCCAGACGCTCGGCGAGCTTTGCCAAAACCTCGACATGGCAAGGCAATCCGCGACCCAGCACATCGATCTTCTGGAGGCGGCCAATCTGATCAGCACGGTCAAGCGTGGCCGAGAGAAGCTGCATTTCATCAACCCCGTGCCGCTGCACGAAGTCTACGAGCGGTGGGTGCGAAAATTCGAACGGCAGCGGCTGAGCCTGCTGCACGACCTGAAACAAGAACTCGAAGGAGACGACCAATGACCCGGGAAACCACCAGTTTTGTCTACGTGACCTACATCAGATCGACGCCACAAAAGGTGTTCGAAGCCATCACCAGGCCCGATATCGCCAAGCGCTACTGGGGCCACGAAAACGTCTCCGACTGGAAGCCCGGCTCGAAATGGGAACACATCCGCGCCAATGACGAACGGACCGTCGAACTCGTTGGCAAGGTCGTCGAAATCTCGCCGCCAACCCGGCTGGTCATGAGCTGGGCCAACGCCTCGCAGGCCGACGATCCCACCAAGCACAGCCGGGTGACGTTCGCCATCGAGGAATACGACACCATGGTCAAGCTGACCGTCAGCCATGACGAGCTCGAAGCCGGCAGCGGCATGGCCAAAGGCATCAGCCAAGGCTGGCCGGCCGTGCTGTCCAGTATGAAATCCTTCCTCGAAACCGGCACGGGCATTGACCTTTTCGCCAAGCCGAAATCGGCCTGAAGCAACCGCGGAGAACGACGATGACCAAGCACTTTACCGGCGGCTGCGCCTGCGGCGCGATCCGCTATGAGGCCAGCGGCGAGCCGATCTTTCAGAACCACTGCCAATGCCTCGATTGCCAGAAGCGCAGCGGTACTGGCCATTGTTCCTATGTGACCTTCGGCCGGCGCACTGACGTAAAGATCACCGGCGAGCCGAGCACATGGCGGATGATCGCCGACAGCGGCAATGAAAAAGCCCAGGCCTTTTGCCCGACCTGCGGCACGCCGGTCTACGTAACGTTCGTCGCCATGCCGGAGGTGACGGCTATCCAGGCCACGAGCCTCGATGATCCCGGCCAGTTCGACCCGCAGGCGGTCACCTACACCGTGCGCGGCCACGCCTGGGACACGATCGACCCAGCGCTTCAGCCATTCGAGCGAATGCCTGGATGAACCAGGCAGAGCCCTATCCCTCGGATAGGGCTCTGCGTTCAGCTCAGATCACCAGGCCCTTGGTCAGTTCCAGCGCCTGCCGCTCGAACAGGCGGCGGTAGATGCCGCCCTTCAGCCGGATCAGCTCGTCATGCGAGCCTTCCTCGACGATCTTGCCACGGTCGAACACGAGCAGCCTGTCCAGCGCCCGCACCGTCGACAGACGGTGAGCGATGACCAGCGTCGTGCGGCCAACCATCAGCCGCTCCATCGCCTGCTGGATCAGTACTTCCGATTCCGAATCGAGGCTCGATGTCGCCTCGTCCAGGATCAGGATGCGCGCATCCGCCAGGAAGGCGCGTGCGATCGCCACCCGCTGGCGCTCGCCGCCCGACAGTTTCACGCCGCGTTCACCGACCAGCGTGCCGTAGCCCTTCGGCAGGCTGGTGATGAAGTCGTGCGCGCTGGCGAGCTTGGCGGCATGCTCGATCTCGGCCTGCGTGGCGTCCGGACGGGCATAGGCGATGTTTTCCGCCAGCGAGCGGTGGAACAGGATGGGCTCCTGCTGGACGATGGCAATCTGCGCGCGCAGCGACGCCTGTGCAACCTGGGAGATGTCTTGGCCATCGATCAGGATCCTGCCGCCGCTGACATCATAGAGACGCTGGATCAGCTTCACGAAGGTCGTCTTGCCCGAGCCGGAATGGCCGACCAGTCCGACCCGCTCGCCCGCCGCTATCTCCAACGAAAAGTCGCGGTAGAGCGGCAAGCGATGGCTACCATAGTGGAAGGTGACGTTATCGAAGGCGATGTGGCCATGCGTGATCCGGATCGGCTTGGCGCCGGGCCGGTCCTCGACGCCGAGCGGTTGCGACTGGAAATCGACCAGTTCCTCCATGTCGTTGACCGAACGCTGCAAATTGCGGATATGCGTGCCGATGTCCCTGAGGTAGCCCTGCAGCACGAAGAACGAGGTCAGCACGAAGGCGACATCGCCCGCACTTGCCTGGCCCCAGGCCCACAGCATCAGCGACAGGCCGATTACTGCCGTCCGCAGCACCAGCAGCATGGCGCCTTGCGTCGTGCCGTTGATGGTGCCGCGCACCCAAGTGCGGCTGGTCCGCGCGCGCCATTTGGCGACGACCTTGGCAAGACGCGTTTCCTCGCGCGTCTCGGCGCCGAAACCCTTGACCACGGCATTGCAGCTCACCGCATCGGCAAGCGAGCCGCCAAGCCGCGTATCCCAGCTGTTGGCGAGCCGTGCCGCGGGCGCGACATAGCCGAGCGACAGCAGCGCCGTCACGGTGATGAACAGCAGCGAGCCGACTGCCACGACCAGCCCCATCAGCGGCCAGAACCAGCCGAGCAGCAACGTCGAGCCGACCAGCATGGCGACCGACGGCAGCAACGCAATCAGGATGGTGTCGTTGAGCAGGTCGAGAGCCCACATGCCGCGCGTAACCTTGCGCACCGTCGATCCGGCAAAGCTATTGGCGTGCCAGTCGGTTGAGAAGCGCTGCACGCGATAGAACGCGTCGGCGGCGATGTCGGCCATCATCTTCAGCGTCAGCTCGACAATACCCATGAAAGCCAGGTTGCGCAGCACCACGCCGGTCAGCGCCAAAGCGATGAGCGCGGAGAACGCCGCCATTGCCGCATTCCACGCGACATCGTCAGCCAACGCACTGCTGGCGACGGCGTCGACCAGCCGGCCGGAATAGAGCGGCGTCAAGACGTCGGCCAGGGTCGACAGCAGGAAGCTGCCCATGATCAGCGAAAGCCGCCACGGCTGGCGCCGCCAGTGGCTGAGCGTGAAGCCAAGAACGCTGCGAAAGGCGCTTGCACGCAGATCGATTCGGAAACGAGCCATGTTGTCATCCGGGCGCAAATCTGCCCGGTCCCGGTAAGGTCTGAAATTGAAAACCGCGCTGGGCAATTCGCCCGGGGCTGCGGAGGTTCGGCATAGGTGGCGGCGCGCCCGATTCGTCGGGTGGCGACCGGCATCGGCAGAAGCCTGTACTCGACCCGGCATCGGCGCGAAGGACAAACCTTCGCCGGACGCCAGGTGAGACCTAGGCTTCGCGGCCTCGCATTACCATGTGAAATACTGCCATTCGGACCTCCCGCAAGACACTTGCGGAGCGGTCCTTATAGAGACGCCATGAAGGATCGCCAAGGCCGGGCACGTGGCAAAGCGTAACTGGTCCAACCAGTAAGGTTATTTTGCAACAACAGCCGGTCAACCCCCTCGCTATGCCTCATTCCGGGTTGCGATCGAGGCGCATGTAGCGGCCGTCGGTCGATGCCTTGAAGCCCAGCTTCTCATAAAGGCCATGCGCGTCACTGGTCGACAGGCTCCAGTGCGAGACCGTGCTGAGTTCAGGGTGGTCGATGAGCGCCTGCACCAGTTGCAAGCCAATTCCTTGGCCGCGATGCTGCGGCCAGATGATGATGTCGGCGAGATAGGCAAACACCGTACGGTCGGTGATGGCCCGGCCAAAACCGACTTGGTTCCCGTCGATATAGGCCGCGGTGCAGAACGAGTTGGCAAAGGCGCGGCGATGAAACTCATCGCTGCGGCCGGCGCCCCAATAACTTGCCATCAACAGGTCGGAGGTCGCCCGGAAATCGATCCGTGACATGTCGAAGCTGATCTTACAGTCGGGCATGGTGCCTCGCAAAGAATGGAGGGCGGCCGAATTCAGTCCGGCCGGTGATTTGGCTGCCCACGTGGCGCGCTTATGGCACTACGAGATAGGCCTTCTGGTCGGCGATCGCGATGGTCACGTCGGTGCCGGAATTGAAGTCGACGAAATCGACCTCCATGCCGTCGCTGAAGATGACGCCGCCCCGGCTCTGCCGCGACGACACCACCAGCGGCCGGTCGCGGGTGATGACGCCATGGACCAGCGACACGCCGGTCGTGTTGCTCGGAAACGGTTCGCGCACCGAAAAGAACAGCTGTTCGCCTTCGCGGTCATAGCCTTGCGGCGGCACGGTCGGCACGGAGTTGTCACCATAGGCCGCGGCCAGTCCCGCGGCGCCCGCCATCACCGAGCGCAGCCAGCCGGTAGAGCCGGCGCCCGTGGAGATGATAATGCCGCTCGACGACTGGCGCTCGGTCCTGCCGCCATAGGTCAATTCGTAGCGCGCCGAGACACGCGTGGAGGCGCCGACGAACAGATCGTTGAAGGCGATTAGCCGGCGTCCGTCATTGGAGCGCGCTTCGGCCATCACCACCGCCTGGCGCTTCGCCTTGCCGGCGATCGTCAGGCCGAGGACCTTTTCGGTATCGTCGGCATTCCACGGCAGCAACACGCCGTCGAAAAGCGCCGGGTTCGGGTTGATGCCGATCAGCGGCTGGTACGGGAGGTACTTCGCGGTGTTGGACACCAGCCCGTCCTGACCGAGCGCGATCACCGCGTCGGAGCCGAATTCGAACTGCGGGACCAGTTCGCGGTCGAGCCGCAACTGTTTGAGGCCTTGGGGAAGCGAACCCATTACCCGGTCGAGCGCCTGGTGATAGACGTCATGCGCCGCCTTGACCGGGTCGAAATTCATGCCGGCCTGCCGGAGATAAAAGCGCGCCTGTCCCTGCGTGTTGAAGCGCGTCGTCAGTTCCTCCAGCTCGGTCTTGCGGGTGACGACGATCACCCGGTCGATCGGCCTGCCGCTCTGGTCGCTTGCCACCCGAGCTTGCCTTTCAGGACCCGGCTTTCGGCGTGGAAAGCTGGCTGAGCGCGCTGGTGAGCATATCAGGCGTGATCGACAGATTGCCGACCGAACCGCCCTTTTCCGCCCAGGCCTTGAAGGCCATCGCCGTCAGCACGTGGGCGGGCGCCGACGAATAGACGGTCAGTTCCAGCTGCGGCGCCTTGGCTTGCGCCTCGGCAAGCGTCAGCTTGTTGCGCGCTTCGGTGTCGACCAGCAGCTTGTTGCGTTCGGCAAGCTCGATTTCGGTCGCCAGTTCGCTCTGCTTGATCTCGCGCTCCTTCTCCACGCCCCAGGCACGGCGCCCATAGATCGCGGCATCGGCCTGGCGCTGCAGCGCCTCGCGATATTCGGTCTGGAGCGCCTTGCGGATCTCCGGCGTCGGCTGGACTGAGGTGATGTGGACCTCCTCGATCGACAGGCCGGCGGTCGCGGCAATCGGATCGTTGCGCAGCAGTTCGGCCAGATTGCCACCGAGCTTGGTCACCTCGGCCAGCGCCTGTTCCAGCGTCATGCTCGAAACCACCGCGCGGGCGCGGCTCTGTATCGCAAGCACCAGGCGCTCGGCGATCTTCTCCCGGCCGTCGCCGACGACGTCGGCACGGCTGAGCTTGGCGCTGAAATCAAAACCTTCGGCTGCCTTGAGTGGATCGATGATGCGGTAGCTGACCGACCCCTGGATTGCCAGATCCTGGAAATTCGCCGTCGTCTCGGTGAAGATGAAAGGGTTGTCGAGCGACGTCACCGGCACCATGGCGATGGTGGTGCCGAACGTCCCGTACCAGAAGGAGATGCCGCGCCCCTGCTCACGGACCTTGCCGTTCTTGAAGCGCAGGATGTGATATTCAGGCGTTCCCTTGAAATAGCTGAAAAACATGAAAGCCCCAAGGTTCTCTAATTAAACGAAGTTCAGCCGCGATCCCTGAAACGGTTGGTGATGGGATAACGGCGGTCGCGGCCAAAATTCTTCCGGGTGATCTTCACACCCGGCGCCGCTTGCCGGCGTTTGTACTCGGCAATGTAGAGCAAATGTTCGACGCGCGTCACCGTCGCCCGGTCGTGGCCGCGCGCCACGATGTCGTCGACGCCCATTTCGTTCTCGACCAGGCATTCCAGAATGTCGTCCAGCACCGGATAGGGCGGCAGCGAATCCTGGTCGGTCTGGTTCTCGCGCAATTCCGCCGACGGCGCCTTGTCGATGATATTCCTGGGGATCACCTCGCCTGAGGGACCGAGCGCGCCCGGCGGCACATGGCTGTTGCGCCAGCGCGACAGCGCATAGACCTGCATCTTGTAGAGGTCTTTTATCGGGTTGAAGCCGCCATTCATGTCGCCATAAAGCGTGGCGTAGCCCACCGACATCTCGCTCTTGTTGCCCGTGGTGACGACCATCGAGCCGAACTTGTTGGAAATCGCCATCAGGATCGTGCCGCGCGCGCGGCTCTGTAGATTCTCTTCGGTGATGCCTTCCTTGGTGCCTTCAAAAAGCTGCGCCAGCGTGTGTAGGAAACCCTCGACCGGTTCGAAGATCGGCACGATGTCATAGCGGCAGCCAAGCGCACGGGCGCAATCCTCGGCATCCTTCAGCGAATCCTCCGAGGTATAGCGGTAGGGCATCATCACCGCCCGCAGCCGCTCCTCGCCGAGCGCATCGACGGCCAATGCGGCGCAGATCGCCGAATCGATGCCGCCGGAGAGACCCAGCACGACGTTCTTGAAGCCGTTCTTGTTGACGTAGTCGCGCAGGCCGAGCATGCAGGCGCGGTAGTCCGCCTCCTCGCGCTCGGGGATTTTCGACATCGGCCCTTCCGAGCAGACCCAGCCGTCGAACTCTTCTGCGTTTTGCGCGCCTGCGGCGACGCGGTTGCGCTTCCAGGTGGTGACGTCGACAGTTTCCTCGAACTGGCTCATCTGGAAGGCGAGCGTCTTGTCGGCGCCGATGGCAAAAGAGGCGCCGTCGAAGATCAGCTCATCCTGGCCGCCGATCTGATTGGCATAGATCATCGGCAAACCGGTCTCGATGACCTGGCGGATAACGACCTGATGGCGCACGTCCATCTTGGCGCGGTAGTAGGGCGAGCCGTTCGGCACCAGCAGGATTTCCGCGCCGCTCTCGGCCAGGGTTTCACAGATGCCGACGTCGCCCCAGATGTCCTCGCAGATCGGAATTCCGATGCGCACACCGCGGAAGTTGACGGGTCCCTGAGCCTCGGGGCCGGCCTGGAAGACGCGCTTCTCGTCGAACTCGCCATAGTTTGGCAAATCGAGCTTGTAGCGCTCGGCGAGGATCTTGCCGCCATCGGCGACGATGATCGAATTGTGGGTGCCGCTCTTGCGCTTCAGCGGCGTGCCGATGATGACGCCCGGCCCGCCATCGGAGGTATCCGCGGCGAAATCCTGAGCGGCCTTCTCGCAAACCTTGAGGAAGGCCGGCTTCAGCACCAGATCCTCCGGCGGATAACCGGCAAGGAAAAGCTCGGTGTAGAGCACGATGTCGGCGCCCTGGCGGGCGGCATCCGCCCTCGCCTCGCGCGCCTTGGCAAGATTGCCGGCGACATCGCCGACCGTCGGGTTGAGCTGGGCAACGGCGATGCGCAGAATATCGGGTGCGGTCTTCTGGGTCATCTGTGCGGTTTAGCGCGGCAAATTTGCCCGAGCAATGGCGTTCGTTTGGACCAATTCGGTGATCAGTCGTCGCCCATATATTCGCGCAGCGATTGCGGCGAATGGTTCTCTCCGATCGACATCGCCAGAATGCGCGAAATGTGCCGGCGCGGCAGGCCGGTTTCCTGCGCCCATTTGTTGATCTGCGCCTGAATCCTGTCGAGATCCCTCTTCGACGTCGGACTTTCGGCGATGTCGAGGCCGGCGTCACGCAAAGCCGCGACCATATCGGCCGAGATGACGAAGGCGTCCCATTGCAGCCAGCGCAGGAAATACTGGCCGGTGTTGCCGCCAAGCCGGCTGCCATGCTTGCCGAGATACGCCATCAGCCCGACCTGGTCGTCGTCAGGCCACTCCGCGAGGAATTTGCCGAAACCGCCATGTTCCTTCGACACACGCTCAACGAAGGCGGCGTTGTCGCGGACGGATTTGATCTTCTGCAGGTTGCGCACAATGCGTTGATCAGCCGTCAGGTCGTGCCAGAAGTCATCAGGTTGGAACAACAGCCGTTTCGGCTCGAAATGGAGAAAGGCTTCCTCGAAGCCCGGCCATTTCTGTTCGATGACGCGCCAGACGAAGCCGGCGGCAAACACCCGCTCGGCCATCGTCGACAGGATGCGATCGTCCGTAATGTCGGCAACAGCAGCATTGTCACACGCCGGCCCGAGCAGCGAGGTCAGCACCGCGTCGCCGCCTTTGCGTTTTGCAGCACGGGCGCGAATCTTCGCGAAATCGGGCATCCTGCATCCTCGCGCCGCGCTTTTGACGAAACGCCATCTTCCTATATGCAAACGAGGCTGCCAAGCCGATGCTTTTCCTATGGAGACATCCATGCACAAGACCGTGCCAGAACTGGCCAACCGCTGGCTGAAGCGAACGCCGGAGGGCCTCAGCGAGCTCGAGCGGCGGGTGTTGCAGAGCACCGTCGACCGCAAGCCCATCTCGCAGGATATCAACGACAGCCTCACCGGCCTTCAGGGCGCCGGCGACCGGATCGCCGATGCCATTGCCCGCATCGGCGGCTCGTGGACGTTCATCCTGTCCTTCATTGCTTTCCTGGTGCTGTGGATCGGCGCCAATTGGTGGCTGCTCGGGCGAGACTCGTTCGACCCCTACCCCTTCATCTTCCTCAACCTGGTGCTGTCGACGATCGCCGCCTTGCAGGCGCCGGTGATCATGATGTCGCAGAACCGCCAGGCCGCGCGCGACCGCATCGACGCCGCGCATGACTATGAGGTCAACCTCAAGGCCGAGATCGAGATCATGGCTCTGCATGAAAAGCTGGACGAACTGCGCCACAGCCAGATCATCGGCGTGCGCGAGGACATCGCGCGCCTGGCCGAACAGGTGAACCGCATAGACGAAAAACTGTCGGGCCGGCAAACCTCTCAATGACCGGGATCGTCCATCACCTCATCGAGCAATATGGGTTGATCGCGGTTTTCCTGGGCTGTGTCGCCGAAGGCGAAAGTGCGGCCATCCTCGGCGGCTTCTTCGCCCATCAGCATGTCTTCATCCTCTGGAAGGCTTTCCTCACGGCCGCCATTGGCGCCTTCGTCGGCGACACGTTTTTCTTCATTCTCGGCCGCAGCTTTGCCGACCATCCCAGGGTGCTGAAACTGAAGGCGAGGCCCGGCTTCAACCACGCCTACCGTCTCGTCTCGTCCCATCCCAACATCTTCGTCCTGTCCAACCGCTACATCTATGGCCTGCGCCTGGTCGGCGGCATCGCGGCCGGTTTCGCCAGCATTTCGGTAGCGCGCTTCGTTATCCTCAACGCGGTGTCGTCGCTGGTCTGGGCGGCTTTGTTCTGCGGCATCGGCTACGTCTTCGGCCTCGGCGCCGAGCAGATGATAGGCAAGGCACTGCTCCATCACGAACGGCTGCTGATCGCGCTTGCCATAGGTCTGGGTGTCGCCATCCTTGCCTGGCTCATCGCCCGCACCGTCGCCGGCAAGGAGCGCGCCAAGGACGCCCGCGACAGCGAAACCACATCGTAAGGTTCAGTCGTCGTCCTCGACCAGAGCCCGGTCGCCGCGATCGAGGATCAGCGGGATGATGAGATCTTCCTCGTCGGCCAGATGCCGCTTCAGCATGGCGATCAGCCGGCTGTTCTCGTCCGCATAGGCCTCGGCGGCGAAGCGCTGCCTGTCCTCGCTCTCCTCGAGCGTGCGGATGAAGGCGTTCGCCGTCTCGACGTTGCGCTCCAACCCCTCATGAATGGTGTGATGGTCGGCATCGAGGATTTCGAAGCCGCGCTTCAGGCGCGGCTCCGCCTTGGCGAAAGCCGGGAAATATTGGTAGTCCTCGACATTGTGGTGGCCGTCGAGATTGCCTAGAAAGTGGTTCAGCCGCGGCGCGAACCAGCGGGCGAAATCCGGCGCCGTCAGCCTGCCTTCGCGATAGTCGCCAATGCCGTTGGTGAGCATGCCGCCCAGCTCTCGGAACATATCGTGCCGCTGCAGCCACATGTTTGCCATGCCGTGGATGTTGGCGTGACCCTGCCATGTCTCGCGCGGATATTTTTCCGCCAGCCAGCGCAGGTCTTCCGGCAGGCCGGCTCTTTCAAGCAGCAGAAAATTGGCTTCCACGACGCCAGTCTCCTTTGGTGACTAACACATATGGGAGCGTTCAGATCAGATCGGTAGTCCCGTGATGCGCTCGATGAGGGCGATTCCCCAGACGCCGGCGACGATGACGACCGAAATCAGCACCGCCAGCGAGCCGCAGTCCTTGGCGAGCTGGATGTCGACGTTGAACTCGCGACTGAAGGCATCGCAGGCTGCCTCGATGCCGGTGTTGAGCACTTCGACCATGATGAGCAGCAGCATCGCACCTATCAACAGCGCGTAGCCGCTCCACGACACCGAGACGAACCAGCCGAGCGGCAGCGCCAGCACCAGCAGCATCAGTTCCTGCTGAAATGCCCTTTCGCTGGCGGCGAGCTTGCGAAAGGCTCGCACAGAATTGAAGTAAGCACCGATCAGCCGCTGCATGCCGCATCCCCTTCGAATCACCGGCAGGGGATATCGCAATGGCTGGATCAAGGGAATAAGGCAGCCGCCGCAAAATCACTCCTCCGCAACCTTGATCGTCGGCGTCGACTTCTCGAACTGCGGCAGTCCATCGTCGATCGTATAGTAATCGCCCTTGTCGCCGACAAAGATGTGGCATTGGCCTTCGAGCCCGGTCGGGTTGTCGAACGATCCGGCCAGAACTGAGACATAGGCATCCTGACCCGGCTTCCAGAACAGCACCGAGCCGCAGATCTTGCAAAAGCCGCGCTTGGCAAAGGAAGACGATTCGTACCAGCTGATGTTGTCGGCGCCGGTTATCGTGATGTCGCCGTCGGCGACGTTGGTCGCGGCGTAAAAATGCCCGCTCTGCTTGCGGCACTGCGAACAGTGGCAATAAATGACGCCGCGCAACGGCCCTCGCGTCTGGAAACGCACGGCTCCACAAAGGCAAGATCCGCTGTGGTTGTTGCTCATCCCTACCTCCACCAGCCATCGTCCACGGCTTCGCCGCTGGCCGAGAGGATTTCAGTTTTGCCGCAGCCGGGCACCGGCAAATGCGACATGGGGTGGGCGTGTTCGGACCTGACCTCAGGATCTTTGCAAACCATTTCTGCAGCCTGCGGTAGAACGGACGCGTTACCTGGCGGCACATTAAGGAAACTTTAGCGCCGGCGCATCTATGGTCGTTGCCAAGCGAATGTCGCGATTGGGGACGTGTCTTTCGCAGGATGATCCGAAATACGGCTGGCACTCTCCGGTCGGCGGCATCTCGCACGGTCTGCGATGGTTCCCAGAGGCAGAGTGAACAAAACATGCAGCCGGCAGCCGTCCAGACCGACCGAAACAGCGACATTGCAACAGCCATTGTGGCGACCATGCGTCAGCTCGGCGTGCTTGGCCTGCCGCGCAATTACGAAATCTTCTACGAAGCACTGAAAGGCACCAATCGCGAACTCGGCCTGGCCGTCGTCGCGCTGGGCAACCAGCCGACGCAGGACGATCTCGACCGCATCGGCCGCGCTTTCTTTGCCCAGCATCACGGTCCCGGCATTGTCGAGCAGGCGCGCGACGTGCTGGCCAGGGAACTCGAGGACATCGCCTTGCTGCTGCGCAGCGAACGTAGCCATATCGAGAAATACGGCAAGATCCTCGATGAGACGTCAAGCGGCCTCGCCAACCGCAGCCTGCTTTCGCAGGATCTGCTGCAGAAGGTCGCCAGCGCCATGGCGGCGGCCACCAACTCGACCCTCGACCACGGCAAGCAGGTTGCAACCACGCTGAGCGACAAGACGGCGGAACTGGAGAGCGTCAAGTCGAAGCTTGAGGAGTACAAGCGGCTCGCCGACACCGACCCCTTGACCCATATCTGGAACCGCCGCGCCTTCGACAAGCAAATCACGGCGATTTACACCTCCAACAAGGGGATCCTGTTCAACGCCCTGATCCTTGCCGACATCGACCATTTCAAGGGTGTCAACGATCGCTACGGCCACCCGGTCGGCGACAAGATCATCCAGATCGTCGCTGAAATCTTCCAGACCAGCATCCGTGAAGACATGTTCGTAGCCCGCACCGGCGGCGAGGAATTCGCGCTGATCGTCGAGGGCGCCAGCGAGGATACCACTTACGAGATCGCCGAACGCATCCGCGTGCTGATCGAACAGACGCCGTTCACCAGCAGCCAGACCGGCGCCAATTACGGCACGGTGACCGTTTCCATGGGCATCTGCATGGCTTCCGAAGCGGAAAGCCCGGAGGATCTTTACACCAAGGCCGACCGGGCGCTCTACCGCTCCAAGGTTGGCGGGCGCAACCGCGTCACCCGGCACTCGACAATGGCCGGCCGCACCGGCAAGAACTGGCTGCTATACAAGAAAGACTGACGCTTCGGCGTGCAGCCAATTCCCGGGCACGGGCAAATTTATCGGATCCCGCCTCTTTCCATATGAATTTTCGTGGCCTATATTTTCCATGGAAAGAGAGAGGCCATGTCTGTTACACAACCCAATGCTGCCGCCCCTGATCTGACCGCGAATGCGGCCGAAAATGCGGTTCTGACCAAGGCCACGCTGCGCGCCGCCGAACTCTTGGATATAACCGCCAGGGTGCTTGCGTCGATCATCGGCGTCTCGGAAGCCACGGTTTCACGCATGCGCAGGCAGGAATTCCTGCTGGAGCGCGGCACCAAGCCGTTCGAACTCGCGGTGCTGTTCGTGCGGCTGTTCCGTTCGCTCGACGCCATTGTCGGCGGTGACGAGACGATAGCCCGGGCATGGCTGAAGAACGCCAATACCGCGTTCGATGGCAGCCCGCTTGAAAAGATCCTCACCATTACCGGGCTTGTCGATGTCATTGCCTATCTGGACTCCCGACGCGCTCTCGTCTGAAGCCGTCCGGCTCGACGGCAAATACTGGCGCATGGTCGAGGCGCAGCACCGCGTCTCGACCCTGAAGATCGTTGACACGCTGGACGAACAGGCGCTGCTCGAGGATCTGATCGAGGAGACCAAGCCGCAGATCCCCATGGAATGCAGGCATCTCCACTATCTGCTGGCGACGCCCTTCCGCTACGGCTCGATCTATCCCTACGGCTCGCGCTTCCGCCGCGCCGGCCGCACTCTTGGCGTCTACTATGCGGCGGAGACGATCATGACGGCGGTCGCCGAAATGGCCTTCTACCGCCTGCTGTTCTTCGCCGATTCGCCCGACACGCCATGGCCGCACGACGCCGCCGAATACACCGCCTTCGCCGCCGCGATCCGTACCGACAAGGCCATCGACCTGACGCGGCCGCCGCTCGACCGCGACCGGGCCCATTGGACGCATCCGACCGACTATGCCGCCAGCCAGGCGATTGCCGATGTCGCTCGCGAGGTCGGGCTGGCGGCGATCCGCTACCGCTCGGCGCGCGATCCGAAGGGCACCAATGTAGCGCTGCTGACATGCCGCGGTTTTGCCAAGGCCAAGCCGCTGGAGCCGCATACCTGGCGCATCCGGCTCGGCTCGTTCGGCGTCCAGGCCATCTCAGAATTTCCGGAGAAGCGGATCGAGTTTTCCAGAACTGCCTTTGCCAACGATCCCCGGCTCAACGGATTGCGCTGGGAACGCGGGCGTTGATCAAAACGAAAAAGCACCGGATCTCTCCGGCGCTTTCCACTTCAATCTGAAAACGGGTTCAGCCGTTGGCCGCCTGCTTGTGCTGCACGGGATGGCTCTTCTTCAACAGGTCGGAGACGAGGAAAGCCAATTCGATCGCCTGGTCGGCGTTGAGGCGCGGGTCGCAATGGGTGTGGTAGCGGTCCTGCAATTCCTCGGCGGTGATGGCGCGGGCGCCGCCGGTGCATTCGGTAACATTCTTGCCGGTCATTTCGACATGGATGCCGCCGGGATGCGTGCCTTCGGCGCGATGCACCTCGAAGAAGGTCTGGACTTCCTTGAGGATGCGGTCGAACGGCCGCGTCTTGTAGCCGGCGGCCTCGATCGTGTTGCCGTGCATCGGGTCGGACGACCACACCACGCTGCGGCCTTCCTTCTGCACCGCGCGCACCAGCTTCGGCAAATGGTCGGCGACCTTGTCGGAGCCGAAGCGGGCGATCAGCGTCAGCCGGCCCGGCTCGTTCTCCGGATTGAGCAGGTCGATCAGCTCCAGCAGACCGTCAGCCGTCAGCGACGGGCCGCATTTGAGGCCAAGCGGGTTCTTGATGCCGCGGCAATATTCGACATGGGCATGGTCGGGCTGGCGGGTGCGGTCGCCGATCCAGATCATGTGGCCCGACGTTGCGTACCAGTCGCCCGAGGTCGAATCGACGCGGGTCAGTGCTTCTTCATAGCCGAGCAGCAGCGCCTCGTGGCTGGTGTAAAAGTCGGTCTCGCGCAGCGCGTAGTTGGTCTCCGAGGTGATGCCGACGGCCTTCATGAAGTCCATCGTCTCGGTGATGCGGTTGGCGAGCATGCCATACTTCTCGCCTTGCGGGCTGTCGGAGACGAAGCCCAGCATCCAGCGATGCACATTCTCCAGGCTGGCGTAGCCGCCTTGGGCGAAGGCACGCAGCAGGTTAAGCGTCGCCGCCGACTGGCGGTAGGCCATTTCCTGGCGGGCCGGGTCGGGAATACGCGACTTGGGGTCGAACTCGATGCCGTTGATGATGTCGCCACGGTAGCTTGGCAGCGTCACCTCGCCCTTGGTCTCATTGTCGGACGAGCGCGGCTTGGCGAACTGGCCGGCGACACGGCCGACCTTCACCACCGGCTGCGCGCCGGCAAAGGTCAGCACCACCGACATCTGCAAGAAGACGCGGAAGAAGTCGCGGATGTTGTCGGCGCCATGTTCGGCGAAACTCTCGGCGCAATCGCCGCCCTGCAGAAGGAATGCGTCGCCGGCAGCGACAGCCGCAAGCTGCTTCTTCAGCTTGCGCGCCTCACCGGCAAAAACCAGCGGCGGAAAGGTGGCGAGCTGGGCTTCCGTGTTCTTCAGCGCGGCGAGGTCCGGATAGGCAGGAACCTGCTTGATCGGCTTTGCTCTCCAAGAATTCGGCGACCATTTCGTCATCGCTGCACCCAAACGCTCTTTCCAGCAGGCTTTTGCCCGCCATTCCCGCCCCATATGGGGATGGCGGCTCCATACACGAAGCCGATTTCCTATTCTAGACCGGAATTCAAGCGCTGGCGAATGATAGCCGGCGGGCTATGCGGCCTTCTCCACCAGCCGCGCCAGTTGCGTCATGACGACGGCCGAGCCCGCCAGGCGCTTCTCCGCCGTTGGCCAGTCGCGGATGAAGACCACGCTGTGGTCGGTCCTGATCTTGGCCAGCGAACCCTGCTCGCCGATGTATTTGACCAGCCCGACCGGGTTGGAGAACTCGCGCTTGCGGAAGTGGATGACGACGCCCTTGGGGCCGGCATCCAGCTTTTCGACATTGGCCCTGCGGCATAGCGCCTTGATGAAGACAATCTTCAAGAGATGCTTCACCTCTTCCGGCAGCGGGCCGAAGCGGTCGATCAGTTCGGCGCCGAAAGCGTCGATTTCCTCGGTGTTTTCGAGGTCGCCGAGGCGGCGGTAGAGCGCCAGCCTGAGCTGCAGGTCCGGCACATAGCTCTCCGGGATCATGACAGCCGTGCCGACGGCGATCTGCGGCGACCAGCCGCCATCCTGAACCTCGCCGGAATCCTTCACCTCGGCCACCGCCTCCTCCAGCATCTGCTGGTAGAGTTCGAAGCCGACCTCCTTGATATGACCGGATTGCTCTTCGCCCAGAAGGTTGCCGGCGCCACGGATGTCGAGGTCGTGGCTGGCGAGCTGGAAGCCCGCGCCAAGCGTGTCCAGCGACTGCAGCACCTTCAGCCGGCGCTCGGCCGTGTCGGTGAGCTTGCGATTGGCCGGCAGCGTGAACAACGCATATGCCCGCACCTTGGAACGGCCGACGCGGCCGCGCAGCTGGTAGAGCTGCGACAGGCCGAACATATCGGCGCGATGG
This sequence comes from Mesorhizobium sp. M0772, assembly GCF_040320135.1. NCBI lineage: Bacteria > Pseudomonadati > Pseudomonadota > Alphaproteobacteria > Hyphomicrobiales > Phyllobacteriaceae > Mesorhizobium > Mesorhizobium sp. M0772. The sequence continues at coordinate 47,439 of NZ_JAMYPB010000003.1, forward strand.
ATGATCAGCGTGTTGGCGGTCGGAATGTCGAGCCCGGATTCGACGATGGTGGTCGACAACAGCACGTCGTACTGGCCGTCATAGAAGGCGTTCATGATGTCGTCGAGTTCGCCCGGCGGCATCTGGCCATGGGCCACCGCCACCTTCAGCTCGGGGACGGATTCGCGCAGGAAATCATGGATTTCGGCGAGATCGCTGATGCGCGGCACGACATAGAAGGAATGGCCGCCGCGATAGCGTTCGCGCAGCAGCGTCTCGCGGATGACCAGCGGATCGAAGGGCGAGATGAAGGTGCGCACCGCCATGCGGTCGACCGGCGGCGTGGCGATCAGCGACAGTTCGCGCACGCCGGTCAAGGCAAGCTGCAGCGTGCGCGGGATCGGCGTCGCCGACAGCGTCAGCACGTGGACGTCGGTCTTGAGGTCCTTCAGCCGTTCCTTGTGCTTGACGCCAAAATGCTGCTCCTCGTCGATGATCAGCAGGCCGAGATTCTTGAACGAGATCGCCGACCCGAGCAGTGCATGGGTGCCGATGACGATGTCGACCTGCCCCTCGGCGATGGCTTTCTTGGTTTCCGCCAGTTCCTTGGCGCCGACCAGCCGCGAGGCCTGGCCGACGCGGATCGGCAGGCCGGAGAAGCGCTGCGAAAAGGTCTTGAAATGCTGGCGCGACAACAGCGTCGTCGGCACCACGACCGCGACCTGGAACCCTTCCATCGCCGCGATGAAGGCGGCGCGCAACGCCACTTCGGTCTTGCCGAAGCCGACATCGCCGCAGATCAGCCGGTCCATCGGCTTGCCGGCGCCGAGATCGTCCACGACGGCATCGATCGCGCCCTGCTGGTCGTCGGTCTCCTCGTAGGGAAAGCGCGCCGAGAATTCGCCGTAAAGCCCTTCCGCCGGCACCATGGGCGGCGCGGTACGCATCTGGCGCTCGGCGGCAATGCGGATCAGCTGTCCGGCCATGTCGAGCAGGCGCTTCTTCAGCCGCGCCTTGCGCGACTGCCAGGCGCCGCCGCCGAGCTTGTCCAGCGTCGCCTCGGCTGTGTCAGAGCCGTAGCGCGACAGAAGCTCGATGTTTTCCACCGGCAGGAACAGCCGGTCGTCGCCGGCATAGTGGATTTCCAGGCAGTCATGCGGCGCACCGACCGCCTCGATGGTGCGCAGGCCGATGAAGCGGCCAATGCCGTGATCGGCGTGGACGACGATGTCGCCGGCCGACAGCGACGAGGCCTCGGCGATGAAATCCGACGCGCGCTTCTTGCGCTTCGAGCGGCGGATCAGCCGGTCGCCCAGAATGTCCTGCTCGGCGACGACAACCAGCTGTTCGGTCTCGAAGCCGGATTCCAGCGGCAGCACGGCGAGTGCCGCCTGCCCCGGCTCGAGCTTTTCCGCCTCGGCCAGCGTCGCCACCGGCACGAGATTGCCGAGATGGTGCTCGGCCAGGATCTGGCCCAACCGGTCGAGCGAGCCTTCGGTCCAGCCGGCGACGATGACCCGGCGGCGCGCCGCGCGCTCGTCGGCGATGTGTTTTACGACGACATCGAAGACGTTGATGTTTGGGTCAGCCCGTTCCTCGGCAAAGCTGCGGCCATGGCGCGAGCCGCCATGGAAGACCTTCTTGGCCCCGACATCGGGCGCGTCGAAGGCGGTGAAGTCGATGGCTTCGCGCGGTCCGAGCGACGCTACGAGGTTTTCCGGTGAGAGATAGAGCAGGTCCGGCGCCACCGGCTTGTAGGGCACGGCGTCCTTCAAGGCGGCGTCGGCCTGTTTGCGGCGCGCTTCGTAGTGGTCGAGGATCAGCGTGTGACGCTCAGCCAGCGCTTCGTGCGCCAGATGGTCGAAGATGACAGGCGCATCCGGCAGATAATCAAACACTGTCTCCAGCCGCTCGTAGAACAGCGGCAGCCAGTGCTCCATGCCGGCAAAGCGCCGCCCTTCGCTCACCGCCGCATAAAGGCCGTCGTCGCGCTGCGGCGCGCCAAAGGCTTCGATATAGGAGCGGCGGAAGCGGCTGATGGTTTCGGGGGTCAGCGCCACTTCACTCATCGCCTGCAGCGCCATCGACTTGCGCTGGCCGGTGGTGCGCTGCGTGGCGGCGTCGAAGACGCGGATCGATTCCAGCGTGTCGCCGAAGAAATCGAGCCGCAGTGCTTCCGTCCAGCCGGGTGCGTAGAGGTCGAGGATGCCGCCGCGCACGGCGAATTCGCCGATACCGCGCACCGTCGGCACTCGCTCGAAGCCGGAAATCTCCAGCCGGGACACCAGCGCGTTCATGTCGATTTGGTTGCCGGGCTTTGCGTGGAAAGTCTGCGCTTCGACCAGATCGGCCGGCGGAATGCGCTGCAGCAGCGCATTGGCAGTGGTCAGGATGACCGCGCGATGCGGCTTTTTTGCCAGCGCGATCATCGCCGTCAGGGCGTCGAGCCGCTTGGCGGCGGCATCGGAGCCTGGCGAAACGCGGTCATAGGGCAGGCAATCCCAGGCCGGCAACTCCAGCACCGGCAGGCCGGGGGCGGCAAAGGTCAGCGCCTCGATGATCGACGGCAGGCGCTGGCCGTCGCGCGCCACGAACAGCACCGGTTTGTCAGGCGCAATCTCATGGATCGCCTGCACCAGCGCAAAGGCTTCGTAGCCATCGGCAACGCCGTCGACGATGAACTGGCCGGCACGGCCTTTCGGCAGACCGATTTTGGGAATGAGGCTCATGGTTGCACGTTTAAAATGTCATGGTCCGGCGCGATGCCAGGATCTTTTGCAGGACGGCACAGTCGATATTCCTGGGAACCGGGCGTTCGCCGGTGACCATGGGCAGGAATTCGGTGTCGGGGATGTCGAGGAGCCTTTCATATTGGTCGATTTCATCGCCGGTCAAGGCGCCGATCTCGTTGTCGGCAAACGTACCGAGGATAAGGTCCATCTCGCGCATCCCGCGATGCCAGGAGCGGAACAACAGCTTGCGGCGCCTGATATCCAGCCCCTCGCTTGATCGTTTCGTCCCGGTCATCGTGCCGCATCCTTGCTTGGTGCGGCGCATATAGCGTGGATAGAGGGCGGTGTCAGCCTTGCAACGCACGGGTGGGCGGCTAAACATCCCTGGTGTGAAGAACACTCCTGACAACGCTGGTGCCGGACACCGCCCGCACTTCACCCTCCCCCTTGTGGGGAGGGTCGGCGAGCACGCTTCGCAAAGCGAAGCGAGTGAGACGGGGTGGGGGTGCGGCGCTGACCTACCGACTTCCTCGAAAGTTAGCCGCGCACCTACCCCCATCCCGCTCCGCTTCGAGGATCGACCCTCCCCACAGGGGGGAGAGTGAAGCCATGCGCCCCTCCCTCCTCGACCCTCTCTTCGTCCCGATCACTTCGCTTGCCGGCGTCGGCCCCAAGGTTGGCGCTCTGATCGAGAAGGTGGTGGCGGCCGATCTCGGCGAACGGCCGGCGCGCGCCGGCGCCCGGGTGTTCGTTCTGCCGCACACCGTCATAGACCGCCGCAATCGTCCCGGCATCGCGCTTGCGCCGGCCGGCGCCATCGTCACGCTCGACGTGCGCATCGACCGCCACCAGCCGCCGCCGCGCGGCAACCGGTCGGTGCCTTACCGCGTCTATGCCCATGACGACACCGGCGAGATCGGGTTGACCTTCTTCCACGCCCATGCCGCCTATCTCGAAAAAGCGATGCCGGTGGGCGAGCATGTCGTCGTCTCCGGCCGTATGGAATGGTTCAACGGCCGCCCGACCATGGTCCATCCCGACCATATCGCTTTGGCAGGTGACACTGAGAGCCTGCCGCTGGTCGAACCGGTCTATCCGCTCACTGCGGGCCTGTCCGGAAAAGTGCTGCGCCGCGCCATCGGCCAGGCGCTCGGCCGGCTGCCGGAATTGCCGGAGTGGCAGGACGCTGCCTTCATGCGCAAGCAGACCTTTCCGGCCTTTGCCGACGCGCTCGCCCGCGTCCACTATCCCGCGGACCCGATCGATGTCGCCATCGAGGGGGTGGCATGGCGCCGCCTTGCCTATGACGAGCTTCTCGCCGGCCAGGTGTCGCTGGCATTGGTGCGGGCAAAAGTGCGCCGGCTGTCGGGCCGGCCGCTCATCGGCGACGGTCGCATCGTCGAGAAACTGCGCGCAGCCCTGCCCTATTCATTGACCGGCAGCCAGGAATTCGCGCTTGCCGAAATCAATGCCGATCTGGCCGACCCCGAGCGCATGCTGCGCCTGCTGCAAGGCGATGTCGGCTCCGGCAAGACGGTGGTGGCGCTGCTGGCCATGGGGCGCGCAGTCGAGGCCGGTGGCCAGGCGGCCTTGATGGCGCCGACCGAGATCCTGGCGCGCCAGCATCTGGCGACGATCACGCCTTTGGCCGAACAGGCCGGCCTGCGCGTCGCCATCCTCAACGGCCGCGAAAAGGGCCGCGAGCGCGCCGATACGCTGGCGGGCCTGGCCAGCGGCGACATCGACATCGTCGTCGGCACCCATGCGCTGTTCCAGGAAACGGTGACCTATCACGACCTCGTCTTTGCCGTGGTCGACGAGCAACACCGCTTCGGCGTCCACCAGCGGCTTGCCATCACCGCCAAGGGCGACGCCCCGGACATGCTGGTGATGACGGCGACGCCGATCCCGCGCACTCTGGTGCTGACCGCCTTCGGCGACATGGACGTCTCCAAGCTGACGGAAAAGCCGGTTGGCCGCCAGCCGATCCGCACCGTCACGCTGCCACTGGAACGGCTGGACGAACTGGTCGGTCGCATGCTGGACGCGGTTGCCGACGGCCAGAAGATCTACTGGATCTGCCCGCTGGTCGAGGAATCCGAAGAGATCAAGTTGATGTCGGCCGAGGACCGTTTTGCCTCGCTGCAGCCCTTGTTCGGCGATCGAATCGGCCTCGTCCACGGCCGCATGAAGGGCGCCGAAAAGGACGAGGCGATGCGCGCGTTCAAGGCCGGCGAAACCCGCATCCTGATCGCCACCACCGTCATCGAGGTCGGCGTCGACGTGCCGGACGCCACCATTATGGTCATCGAGCATGCCGAACGTTTTGGCCTGGCGCAACTGCACCAGTTGCGCGGCCGCGTCGGCCGCGGCGACAAGCCTTCTTCCTGCGTGCTGCTCTACAAGGACCCGCTCGGCGAAACGGCCAAGCGCCGGCTGTCGGTGATGCGCGAGACCGAGGACGGGTTCCTGATCGCCGAAGAGGATCTGAAGCTGCGCGGCGAAGGCGAATTGCTCGGCACCCGCCAGTCCGGCACGCCGGGCTTCCAGGTGGCGCGCATCGAGGTGCACGCCGACTTGCTCGAAGCAGCCCGCGACGATGCAAGGCTGATCCTGTCGCGTGATCCGGAACTACAGTCTGAGCGCGGCGAGGCGCTGCGGCTGCTGCTCTATTTGTTCGGCCGCGACGAGGCCGTGCGGCTCTTGCGTGCCGGCTGAGCCAAAGCACCAAGCGGCGGGTTGGCGAGATCTCCGTCGATCGGCTGGCCGTTCATCGTCACCATTTTCGGCTTGACTTCGGGCGCCACCAGCCCGGCCGAGACGATCAGCCTGGCGCCGTCCTCAATCGTCATGTCGAGCAGCACGATGTCGGATTTCGGCACGTACATCAGGAAACCGGTGGTAGGGTTCGGCGTGCACGGCATGAACACGGCGATCATCGGGTCGCCTGCATGGTCGAGCTTCTGGTTGATCTCGGTTTCCTTTTCACTGGCGACGAACACCAGCGACCAGACGCCTTTTCGCGGATATTCGACCAGCCCGACCTGGCGGAACATATCACCCTTGTTCGAAAGCACCGTCTGGAATATCTGCTTCAGGGAACCGTAGATGCCGCGCACCAGCGGCATACGGCCAAGCAGCCGTTCGCCGAAATTGACGATCGCGCGGCCGACGATGTTGGCGGTCATGAAGCCGATCAGCGTGATCAGCACGAGCGCCACGATCAGGCCGAAGCCGGGCACCGGAAACGGCAAATAGGTGTCGGGGCTGTAGCGCGCCGGAATGTACGGCTTCACCCAGGAATCGACCCAGCCGACGAACGACCAGGCGATATAGGCGGTGATCGCCAGCGGCGCGCAGACGATAAAGCCTGTGAGGAAATAGTTCCTCAGCCGGGTCATGCCGGAAGTTCTGGGAGCATCAGACATGGTTCACCGGGGACGCGGGTTGCAGGGCCACACTAGTGAAGCGAACGGCGCTTTGGAACCGCGAAGTTTTTAAGACCGCCGATGAGCGCCGACTACTCCACGGTCACCGATTTCGCTAGATTGCGCGGCTGGTCGACGTCTGTCCCCATAAAGACGGCGGCGTAGTAGGCCAGCATCTGGATCGGCAGCGCATAGATAATCGGCGAGATGATTTCCGGCACGTCGGGCAGGATGATCGTCTCCATCGTCTTGACGCTGACCTGCGCCGCGCCCTTGGCGTCGGTGATCAGGATGATCTTGCCGCCGCGCGCCGCCACTTCCTGCATGTTCGACACGGTCTTTTCGAAGATACGGTCATGCGGCGCGATGACGATGACCGGCATGTTTTCGTCGATCAGCGCGATAGGCCCATGCTTCAGCTCGCCCGCGGCATAACCCTCGGCATGGATGTAGGAGATTTCCTTGAGTTTCAGCGCGCCTTCCATGGCCAGCGGGAAATTGGTGTCGCGGCCGAGATAGAGCACGTCCTTGTAGCGCGAGATTTCGCGCGCAATGCGCTCGATCTGCTCCTCAAGCTTGAGCACCTGGTTGGCGTAGCGGGGCGCCTCCGAAAGAGCGCGCACCAGCGTCTTTTCCTCATCCTTCGAGATCGTGCCGCGCGCCACGCCGGCGCGCACCGCCAGCGAGGCCAGCACCGAGAGCTGGCAGGTGAAAGCCTTGGTCGAGGCGACGCCGATCTCCGGGCCGGCCAGCGTCGGCAGCACGACGTCGGATTCGCGCGCCATGGTCGATTCGCGCACATTGACGATGGCGCCGATCTTCATGCCCGCCTTGCGGCAATAGCGCAGCGAGGCCAGCGTGTCGGCGGTTTCGCCGGACTGCGAGATGAAGAAGGCGGCATCATCAGCGGATAATGGCATTTCGCGGTAGCGGAATTCCGAGGCGACATCGATGTCGACCGGCAGCCGCGCATAGCGCTCGAACCAGTATTTGCTGATCAACCCCGCGAGATAGGCGGTGCCGCAGGCCGAGATCGCCAGCCGGCCAATCTTGGCGAAGTCGAACGGCAGTTCCAGCGGCTTCGACACGCCAGAGACGAAATCGACGTAGTGCGCCAGCGTATGCGAGATCACCTCGGGCTGTTCATGGATTTCCTTTTCCATGAAATGGCGGCGGTTGCCCTTGTCGACCATGAAGCTGGTCGACAGCGATTGCTGGCGCTTGCGGGCAACCTCTTTGCCGTCGATGTCGAAGATGGTGACGCCATCGCGGCGCACCACCGCCCAGTCGCCGTCTTCAAGGTAGGTGATGGAATTGGTGAAGGGCGCCAGCGCGATGGCGTCGGAGCCCAGAAACATCTCGCCATCGCCATGGCCGACGGCCAGCGGCGGGCCATTGCGGGCGCCGACGATGAGGTCCTCGTCGCCGGTGAACATGATGGCCAGAGCAAAGGCGCCTTCCAGCCGCTTCAGCGCCTGATGCGCCGCCTCGATCGGCTTCAACCCCTTGGCGAGTTCGCGCGCCACCAGATGTGCTACGACCTCGGTGTCGGTCTGCGACGAGAAGGAATAGCTGTCGCGGATCAGCTCGTGGCGCAACTCGGCGAAATTCTCGATGATGCCATTGTGGACGATGGCGACGCCGTCGGAGAAATGCGGATGGGCGTTGGTCTCGTTCGGCACACCATGCGTCGCCCAGCGCGTGTGGCCGATGCCGATCGTGCCATCGAGCGGCTCGTCCTTCAGCCGGCGTTCGAGATTGATCAGCTTGCCTTCGGCGCGGCGGCGACCGAGCGCGCCCTTCTCGACTGTAGCGACGCCGGCCGAGTCATAGCCACGATATTCAAGCCGCTTCAAAGCATCGACAATGAGCGGCGCGACTTGGCTCTGGCCGACAATTCCGACGATACCGCACATGCGCCTGCCCCCGATTCACCTGGAAAACCAGTCCCGATGGAAAACCAGCGCTATCTAGGGATTGCCGGCCCGCCGCGAAAGTCACTTTGCGTTTCGTCTGCTGTAACGGAACGCTTCTCAACCCGATGCACCATGACACACCGCTCTTGCAATCCGGTTACCGCAATTCCTCGGTTGTTCAATTGCTTCGGCGGTTAATGGCCGGTGCCGGCCTTTTTCTTCGCCGCTGCGGCAGACGCGAAGCGCTCGCGCAATTCCTTGCCCTTGCCGGGAATGGTCTTCTGGCGGGCGCGGCCGAAGGCCAGCGCATCGTCCGGCACGCTTTCGGTTATGACGCTGCCCGAGGCGATGTAGCCGCCCTTGCCGATCGTAACCGGCGCCACCAGCGACGAGTTCGAACCGATGAAGGCGCCCTCGCCGATGTCGGTGAAAAACTTCGAGTAGCCGTCATAGTTGCAGGTAATGGTGCCGGCGCCGATATTGGCACCCGCGCCCACACGGGCATCGCCGATATAAGTCAGATGATTGACCTTGGCGCCCTCCTCGATGACCGCCTGCTTGACCTCGCAGAAATTGCCGACCTTGGCCTTGTTGCGAAGATCGGCACCCGGCCGCAGCCGCGCGAACGGCCCGACAACGCAGTTGGAGGCAATGGTGGCGCCTTCGATGTGGCTGAAAGCGTGGATCTTGGCGCCGGTTGCAATTTTCACGCCCGGTCCGAACCAGACATTGGGCTCGACGATCGTATCGGCGCCGATTTCGGTGTCATGCGAGAAATACACGGTTTCCGGCGCGATCAGCGTTACGCCCGACCGCATGGCCTCGTAGCGCCGGCGCACCTGCCAGATGCCTTCGGCCTGCGCCAGTTCGGCTCGGTTGTTGATGCCGAGCGCACTCTCGAAGCTGGTTTCGGTGGCAACGACATCGAGCCCTTTCGCACTGGCGATCTCGACGATGTCGGTGAGATAGAACTCGCCCTTGGCGTTCTTGTTGCCAACCTGGTCGAGCAGGTCGAGCGCATGCTTGCCCGCCACCGCCATCATGCCGGCATTACAGAAGCCGATCTTCTTTTCCTCGGCGGAGCAGTCCTTCTCCTCGCGGATGGCGGTGAGCTTGCCGCCCTTTTCGATCAGCCGGCCATAGCCGGTCGGGCTGGGCGGGCGGAAGCCGATCACCACAACAGCCGCGCCATCGGCAAGCTTTCGCCGCGCGGTCACCAGGGCTTCAGCATCGATCAGCGGCGTGTCGCCGAACATCACGAGAATATCGTCATAACCCTTTGATATCGCATCGCGCGCAGCCCGCACGGCATGCGCAGTGCCGAGCCGCTTCTCCTGCACGAAGGTCTCGGCCTTGGGCGCGAATTTCGCCGCCGCCTTGCGCATATCATCGGCGCCATGGCCGATCACCAGCGCCTGGCTGCGGGCGCCGGCGGCCTCGGCCGCTTTCACCACATGGGCGACCATCGGCAGTCCGGCGATCTGGTGCAGCACCTTCGGCATCGCGCTCTTCATGCGCGTGCCTTCACCGGCGGCGAGAATGACGGACAGGCAGGATCTCTGGCTCATGGATGGCAACCGTATGAAAGGGATCAGGAATCGCAGAGTGGTAGCATCTGGCGTCATGCTGCACCAATGCGGTTAAATTCCGGTGAGGTGATGAGGCAGTTCACTCTCGATCAGCGGATCGCTACCCCAGCCGGCCCAGCACCGGAAAATTCTCGAGCAGCCAGTAGGACACCGTCTGCACGCCGCCGGTGAGGAAGAACACGCCGGCGACGACCAGCAGCGCGCCGATGGCTTTTTCGACGCGGCCGAGATGGACGCGGAACCTGCCGAGGAAGCGCATGAAGGCGCCGGAGAACAGGGCAGCAATCAGGAACGGAATGCCGAGGCCAAGCGAATAGGCGGCAAGCAGAAGAGCGCCCTCGCCCACCGTCTCGCGACCGCCGGCCAAGGTCAGGATCGGCCCCAGCACCGGGCCGATGCACGGCGTCCAGCCAAAGGCGAAGGCCAGCCCCATGACATAGGCGGCGACCATGCTGGCAGGCTTGCCCTGCGACTGAAAGCGCGCCTCGCGCGACAGAAGTGGTATGCGCAGGATGCCGAGGAAATTCAGCCCCATCAGGATGATCAGCACCCCGGCCGCCATCGCCAGCGGCTCCTGCCAGACGCGCAGCCAGTGGCCGATGGTCGAGGCGCCGGCGCCAAGCGCCACGAACACGGTGGAGAAACCGAGTACGAAGGCGAGCGAGGAATAGATGAGCGCCCCGCGGGCGCCGGCCTTGGCGGTGACGCGGGCATCGCCGCGAAAGTCGTCGACCGACACGCCGGCCATGTAGCAGAGATAGGGCGGCACCAGCGGCAGCACGCAAGGCGACAGGAACGAGATCGCCCCCGCTCCGACCGCGCTGACATAGCCGATGTCCAATGGCATTCCAGAACTCCAGATTCCTTGGCGCCGGTATAGCGGTGCAAAACCGTGTTCGCCAATCACCATCGTGTGGCATTTGGCTACACATACGGTCCGGCCGGACGAATTGTTACCGACCAATCCCAAGTTGACCAAGTCGGGGAAGAAATGCCCCTCGCCGAGCGTTCACACAGCGAAGCCGCGATTTCTGCGCGCTTCGTCGGATCACCAGGGAGATTTCCATGAAAAGCATCACTGTCGGCCTGGCCGCCCTTCTGCTCAGCACCGCCGCATCCTTCGCCGCCGAAGCGTGGAAGGAAGCCGAAGTCGGTGGCACCAAGATCTACACCGATGCCAATGGCATGACGCTCTATACCTATGACAAGGACGAGAAGGGCAAGACCAACTGCTACGACAAATGCGCCACCAACTGGCCGCCGCTGAAGGCCGAGGACGGCGCCAAGGCGGACGACGAATGGACCATCGTCGACCGCACCGACGGCACCAAGATGTGGGCCTATGACGGCAAGCCGGTCTACACCTTCATCAAGGACAAGAAGGCCGGTGACATCACCGGCGACGGCGTCGGCGAAGTCTGGCACATCGTCAAGGCCGACTGATCGTCCGAACCTCTATCCCGCACCCCATCGGCGGGACTCGGCTGGCCGCCGGCTCCAAGCGACCCGGCGACCAGTTCGGCATTTACGCGCAGCACGAACTGGTCGCGGCGCCTTTCCCGGTGGCTCGAAACACGAACCGTCCCAGACAAAAATTTTGTGATCTTCTCCATACACTCTAAGAGTGTATTGCGGCACACGCCTCCGCATTTTGGCCGCTTGCCCTTGACCGATCGCAAAAGCGCGGCCATGTGAGCGACCAATTGAATGCGTCACGCAGCGGAATTCTTCTGCCGCCCCACAGCTGATATGAGACCTCATGGACGTCGTCGTCGTCGAATCGCCGGCCAAGGCAAAGACAATCAACAAGTATCTCGGCAAGAACTTCAAGGTTCTGGCCTCGTTCGGCCATGTCCGCGATCTGCCGGCCAAGGATGGTTCGGTGCGTCCCGACGAGGATTTCGCCATGTCCTGGGCGGTCGACACCGCGTCCGGAAAGCGTCTCACCGACATAGCCAACGCGGTCAAGGATGCCGATGGCCTGATCCTCGCCACCGATCCGGATCGCGAGGGCGAAGCCATTTCCTGGCACGTGCTGGAGGTGCTCAAGCAGAAGCGCGTGTTGAAGGACAAGCCGGTCAGCCGCGTCGTCTTCAATGCCATCACCAAGTCGTCGGTGCTGGAAGCGATGGCCAATCCGCGCCAGATCGATGCGCCATTGGTCGATGCCTATCTGGCTCGCCGCGCACTCGATTATCTCGTCGGCTTCACGCTGTCGCCGGTGCTGTGGCGCAAATTGCCGGGCGCCCGTTCCGCCGGCCGCGTCCAGTCGGTGGCGCTGCGCCTGGTCTGCGACCGCGAATCCGAAATCGAACGTTTCGTCCGCGAGGAATACTGGCAGATCGCTGCCCTCCTCGGCACGCCACGTAACGACAGCTTCGAGGCGCGGCTGACCGCGTTCGAGCGCAAGAAGCTGCAGAAGCTCGACATCGCCAGCAAGGCGCAGGCCGACGATATCAAGGGCATGCTCGAAGGCGCGACCTTCAAGGCTCTGTCGGTGGAAGCCAAGCCGACGCGGCGCAATCCTGGCCCGCCCTTCACCACTTCGACGCTGCAGCAGGCGGCATCGTCGGGCCTCGGCTTTTCGGCGACGCGCACCATGCAAGTGGCGCAGCGCCTCTATGAAGGCATGGAGATCGGCGGCGAGACCACCGGCCTGATCACCTATATGCGAACCGACGGCGTGCAGATGGCGCCGGAGGCGATCGACGCCGCCCGCGACACCATCGCCAAGGAATTCGGCCCAAGATACCTCCCGGAAAAGCCGCGCCAGTACACAGCCAAGGCTAAGAATGCCCAGGAAGCGCACGAGGCGGTCCGCCCGACCGATTTCATGCGCACGCCGGCTTCGGTCAGGCAGTATCTCGATTCCGACCAGCTGCGGCTTTACGAATTGATCTGGAAGCGCGCCATCGCCAGCCAGATGCAGTCGGCCGAGATCGAGCGTACCACGGTCGAAATCGAGGCGGTCAATGGCGCTCGCACCGCGGAGCTTCGCGCCGTCGGTTCCGTCGTTCGCTTCGACGGCTTCATCGCCGCCTACACCGACCAGAAGGACGACGACGCCGAAGACGAGGAAAACCGTCGTCTGCCCGAGATCCGTGCCGGCGAGCAGCTGGCCCGGCAGGCGATCAATGCCACCCAGCACACCACCGAGCCGCCGCCGCGCTACTCCGAGGCGTCGCTGATCAAGAAGCTGGAAGAGCTCGGCATCGGCCGTCCGTCGACCTACACCGCGATCCTGAAGACGTTGGAAGACCGTGACTACGTCACCATCGACAAGCGCCGGCTGGTGCCGCAGGCCAAGGGCCGGCTGCTGTCGGCTTTCCTCGAAAGCTTCTTCGAGCGTTATGTCGAATATGACTTCACGGCCTCACTCGAGGAAAAGCTTGACGAGATTTCCGACGGCAAGCTCGCCTGGAAGGACGTGCTGCGCGACTTCTGGAAGGATTTCTCCGGCGCCGTTGCCGACATCAAGGAACTGCGCGTCACCGACGTGCTCGATGCGCTGAACGAGGAACTGGCGCCGCTGGTGTTCCCCGCGCGGGAGGATGGCTCGAATCCCCGCATCTGCCCAAAATGCGGCTCCGGCAATCTGTCGCTGAAACTCGGCAAGTTCGGCGCCTTCGTCGGCTGCTCCAACTATCCGGAATGTTCTTTTACCCGCCAGCTCGGCGATGCCGCCAACCCGAATGGCGAGAATGGCGACGGCGAGGACGGCACCAAGGTGCTCGGCAACGATCCCTACACAGCAGAGGAAATCACGCTGCGCTCAGGCCGCTTCGGTCCTTATATCCAGCGCGGCGACGGCAAGGAAGCCAAGCGCTCCAGCCTGCCCAAGGGTTGGACGCCCGACTCGATCGATCATGAAAAGGCCTTGGCGCTGCTGTCGCTGCCGCGCGACATCGGCAAGCATCCTGAATCCGGCAAGATGATCTCCGCCGGGCTTGGCCGCTATGGTCCATTCGTTTTGCATGATGGCACCTATGCCAATGTCGACAGCATAGAGGATGTGTTCTCGATCGGCCTCAACCGCGCTGTCACCGTGATCGCCGAGAAGCAGCTGAAGGGCAAGGGCGGCCGCAATGGCGGCACTGCTGCCGCGCTGAAGGAACTCGGCGACCATCCCGATGGCGGCGGCAAGATCGTCGTGCGCGATGGCAAATACGGGCCCTATGTCAACTACGGCAAGGTCAACGCGACACTGCCCAAGGGCAAGGATCCGCAGTCGGTGACCGTCGAGGACGCGGTGGCGCTGATTGCCGAGAAGGAAGCCAAGGGCGGCGGCAAGAAGCCGTTCCGCAAGGCGGCAGCCGCCAAGGCCCCCACAGCCAAGAAAACCACTGCCAAAACAACCACTGGCAAGAAAACCACAGCCAAGAAGTCGGCGACCAAGAAGCCGGCGGCGAAGAAAAAGGGATAGCAGCGTGGCGCGCAGGATCACCGGTAGAAGCCACGGCGATCCGCGCACCGCCGACACGAGGGCCAAGGTCAAGGACGACTACAGGCCCTCGCGTGACGAAATCCTGCGCTACATCGCCGAGAACCCCGACCGCGCGGGAAAACGCGACATCGCAAAGGCGTTTGCATTGCGCGGCGACGACCGCATCTGGCTGAAGGACATTCTGCGCGACCTGCAGGACGAAGGCATCCTGACCAAAGAGCGCAAGCGGTTGGCCCGCGTCGGCGCTCTGCCGCACGTCGCCGTACTCGACATTTTTGGCCGCGACGGCGACGGCATCCTGCTGGCGCATCCGGCGGAGGCCGTCGGCACCGGCGAACCGCCGGTCATCTCGATCCGCGTCTCCCGCGGCGGCAATGGCCCGCAGCCGGGCATCGGCGACCGTGTGCTGGCCAAGACCTTCCCGACCGACGATGCGACCGGGCCCGCCTATACGGGCCGGGTGATGAAGATTTTCGAGAAGCGCACCGATGCCGTGCTGGGCGTCTTCCGTATCCTGAGGGACGGCACCTTCCGAATCGAGCCGGTCGAACGTCGCCAGCCCGAACTGATCGTCGACAAGGAATTCCAGAACGGCGCCAGGAACGGCGACCTTGTCGAGGTCGAGCCGGCGCGGGCCTCCCGGTATGGTTTGCCGCGCGCAAAAGTGCTGGCGGTGCTGGGCTCGCTGACCAGCGAAAAGGCGGTCTCGATGATCGCCATCCACGCGCACGACATTCCGCATATCTTCCCGGCCGACGTCATCGCCGAATCCGAGGCGGTAAAACCGGCGACGCTTGCTCACCGCGAGGACTGGCGCGACCTGCCGCTGGTGACCATCGACCCGGCCGACGCCAAGGACCATGACGACGCCGTCTTCGCCACGCCCGACCTCGAGGAGAAGAACCCCGGCGGCGTGATCGCCACAGTGGCGATCGCCGATGTCGGGGCCTATGTCCGCTATGGCACCGCACTCGATCGCGAGGCGCTGAAACGCGGCAATTCTGTCTATTTCCCCGACCGCGTCGTGCCGATGCTGCCAGAGCGCATCTCCAACGACCTGTGCTCGCTGCGCGAAGGCCACGACCGTCCCGCGCTTGCCGTGCGCATGATTTTTGCCGCCGATGGCCGCAAGCTGCGTCACACCTTCCACCGCGTCATGATGAAATCGGCGGCAAAGCTCGCCTATCCGCAGGCCCAGGCCGCGATAGACGGCCTTCCTGACGACAAGACCGGCCCGATCCTCGATACGGTGCTGAAGCCGCTGTGGGACGCCTACGCCATCCTCAAGCGCGGCCGCGATGGCCGCCAGCCGCTCGAGCTTGATCTGCCGGAGCGCAAGATCCTGCTCAAGCCGGACGGCACCGTCGACCGCGTCATCGTCCCGGAGCGGCTCGATGCCCACAAGCTGATCGAAGAATTCATGATCCAGGCCAATGTCGCCGCCGCCGAAACGCTGGAAGCGAAGAAGCAGGCGCTGGTCTACCGCGTCCACGATGCGCCGTCGCTGGCCAAGCAGGAATCGCTGCGCGAGTTCCTGCAGACGCTCGGCCTGTCGCTGGCGCGTGGCGCGCAGATGCGGCCCGCCCAGTTCAACGGCATTCTCGAGCGCGTGCGTGGCGCCGACAATGAGGGGCTGGTCAACGAAGTGGTGCTGCGCTCGCAGAGTCAGGCCGAATATTCGCCCAAGAACATCGGCCATTTCGGCCTCAACCTGAAGCGCTACGCGCATTTCACCTCGCCGATCCGCCGCTATGCCGATCTGATCGTGCATCGCGGGCTGATTGCCGCACTTGGGCTCGGCCCCGGCGGGCTGACGCAGGACGAAGAGACGCGGCTGGAAGACGTCGCGGTGCTGATCTCCGGCACCGAGCGCCGCGCCATGGCGGCCGAGCGCGACACCGTCGACCGGCTGATCGCCGCCTACCTCGCCGAGCGCATCGACGACCGCTTCGACGCCCGCATCTCGGGCGTCACCAAATCGGGACTATTTGTCCAATTGCCGCAGTTTGGCGCAGATGGCTTCATCCCGGTGTCAAGTCTGGATGGCGATTACTATATATATGACGAAACCGCGCGATCGCTGTTCGGAGAACGCACCGGCAAGGGCTATCAGCTTGCCGACCGCGTCGAGGTTCGCCTGATCGAGGTGGCGCCTATGGCCGGCGCGATGCGTTTCGAGATGCTGACCGACCCGAAGCCCCTGCCCGGCTCCAAACGGTCGTTTCACAAGGCAAAAGGCCGCGCCCGCGCGTCGCAATCGCGCCCGGGGTCGCGCGGCAGGAGACGATAATGGCAAGCGA
Source organism: Mesorhizobium sp. M0772 (assembly GCF_040320135.1). Taxonomy (NCBI): domain Bacteria; kingdom Pseudomonadati; phylum Pseudomonadota; class Alphaproteobacteria; order Hyphomicrobiales; family Phyllobacteriaceae; genus Mesorhizobium; species Mesorhizobium sp. M0772. Next base: position 63,827 of record NZ_JAMYPB010000003.1, read on the forward strand.
AATGGGAATCCAGAAGCAGGTTTTCGGCGGCGAACATCATTCGGGCCGAGTCGCCCGCCCGCTGTGGACGGCGATGAAGCGCGGCGCCCTTGGCCGCTGCCCGCATTGCGGCGAAGGCAGGTTGTTCGCCGGCTTCACCAAAAGCGTCGACAAATGCGCCGTGTGCGGTGAGGAGTTCCACCACCACCGCGCCGACGACCTGCCCGCTTATCTCGTCATCGTCATTGTCGGCCACATCGTTCTCGGCGCCTTCATGGGCGTCGAGGCGACCTCGACGCTCTCCATGTGGCAGCACATCGCCATTTGGGTGCCGCTGACCATCGTGTTGTCGGTCGCTCTGCTGCAACCGGTCAAGGGCGCCGTCATCGGACTGCAATGGGCGCTCTATATGCACGGCTTCGGCGGCGAAAAAGACGGCACCGAGCCGCATCCCGGAACCTAGTTTGCGTCAGGGCAATGTCGCCTGGCGCAACATGCCGACCGTGAAAGGCCACTTTCGTTTGCCAGAAGTTTCCGCTAGGTCCTGCGCATGGAAGGTATGACCAAGGCGGAAGTCAGCAGGATGGACCGTGGCGCGGCCGCCCACAGCGGCCTGCCCATACGCCCGCGCGATGCCGCCACCCTGATCCTGCTCGATCGCGAGGGCGACGAGATTCTGGTGCTGATGGGCCGGCGCCATGCAGGCCACGCCTTCATGCCCGGCAAGTTCGTCTTTCCCGGCGGCCGCACCGATTCGGCCGACAGCCGCATTGCCGTTGCCACCCCATTGCTCCCGGAGGAAGAAGCCAGGCTGACCGCCGGCGTCGGCCGCATCAGCCCGTCGCGGGCCCGTGCCATCGCGCTCTCGGCCATCCGCGAGACCTATGAGGAAGCCGGCCTGCTCATCGGCCGCAAAGGCTCTTTCGCAACCGACAAACGCGACTGGCAGGGCTTTGTCGAGCACGGCGTCCAGCCTTCGCTGGCGCCGCTGCGCTTCATCGCCCGCGCCATCACCCCGCCCAATCGCGTGCGTCGTTTCGACACCCGCTTCTTCAGCGCCTGGCGCAGCGATGTCGCCGTGGAACTGCCGGGTGGCGGCCCGACCAATGAGCTGGAAGAACTGGTCTGGCTGCCGCTCGCCAAGGCCAGAGAGGCCGATATCCCCGACATCACCCGAACGATCTTGCAGGAGCTGGAGACGCGGCTTGCCGACGACCCGCGCCTGCGACCCGGTGGGTCGGTGCCGTTCTACCGGCTTGTCCGCAACCGCTTCGTTCGCGAAATTCTTTAGAGCAATTCCAGGAAAAATGTGACGCGGTTTTCCGTCCGGAATTACGCAATATCAAACAGACAGAGTATTCAGGCATCCCATGACGGTCGATACCCAGCAAGAGGGCGACGAGCGCGTACATTGGCTACCGATGATCGCCGCGATCTCGTCGATCAGCGTCGTCGGCATCGCCATAGGCCTCGGCATGCCGCTGCTCAGCGTTATTCTCGAGAGCCGCGGCCACTCGGCATCGATGATCGGCCTCAACACCGCGGTCGCCGGCCTCGCCTCGATCGCCGGCGCCCCGCTGGCCACGCCGCTGGCGATGCGCTTCGGCGTCGCCTGGACGATGATCGCCATGATCGCCGCCGGCGCGCTCGCCTTTGTCGGCTTCCACTTCGCGCCGGACTTCTGGATGTGGTTCCCACTACGCATCGTGCTGCACATCGCGCTGACGGTGCTGTTCATCCTGTCGGAATTCTGGATCAGCACCTCGGCGCCGCCGCGCCGGCGCGGCCTGGTGCTCGGCATCTATGCCACCGTGCTGTCGCTCGGCTTCGCCGCCGGGCCATGGATCTTCGCCCATATTGGCAGCACCGGCTTCTTGCCGTTTGGCGTCATCATCGTCCTGGTCGCGCTGGCCGCAATCCCGGTGCTGGCCGCACGCAATGAAAGTCCCACAATCGTGGTTGACGGCGAAACCAGCAACTTCCTGCGCTATATCTGGCTGGTGCCGACAGCGACCGCCGCCGTGCTGGTGTTCGGCGCTGTCGAGACCGGCGGCTTTGCGCTGTTCCCCGTCTATGGCAACCGCATCGGCTATTCCGAGGCGGATGCAGCCCTCCTGCTCACCATGATCGGCCTCGGCAACGTGCTGTTGCAGATCCCTATCGGTATGATCAGCGACCGCGTCTCAGACCGCCGCTATCTGCTTTTGGCCTGCGCCACGGTCGGACTTGCCGGCACCATCTTCATGCCGTTCTTCGCCGGCAATTGGCACCTGATGGCGGCGCTTCTGTTTGTCTGGGGCGGCGTGGTGGCCGCCATGTACACGATCGGCCTTGCCCATCTGGGCTCGCAGCTCTCCGGCCATGAACTGGCCTCGGCCAACGCCGCCTTCGTGCTCTGCTACGGCGTCGGCATGGTGCTTGGCCCGCAGGCGATCGGCATCGGCATGGATGCCTTCGGGCCCTCCGGCTTCGGCTGGTCGCTCGGCCTGTTCTTTGCCGCCTATATCGCCTTGGTCAGCGCCAGGCTGATCCGCAAGATCTGGTAGCCTGTCCGCCGCAGCCTGCGCATCCTGACGGGATGTCGCCGCTGCTGACAGAACCGTGTCAGGAGACCTCAGCTAAAAGGGTGTCCCAAAAAACCCGAGTTTGAGGATACGGCGATGATCGACAGCGGCTTTGAAACCACATCTCTGCGCATGACGCTTCTGCTGCTTGTCAGCTTCCAGGCCCCGGCAGCCGATGTCGACCGCATCATGGACGCCGTGGTCGCGATCGCGCCGCTGGCAATGGGCAAATACGACCGCAACGCCTATCAAACCGCGCACGGCATCGAACGCTACCGACCGCTGGAAGGTGCAGCCGCCGGCGTCGAAACCGAACTGCGCCGCCGCCCCGGCACCGTCGAGGTCTCGTTCGAGTTGCCCGACGACCAGGCGCTCGCCGCCCGCGTCGTCGAGGCGATTTTCCAGGCGCATTCCTACCAGGAGCCGGTGATCCGCATCCAGCCAATGCTCGCCAGCCGCTCCAAGGGCCTGGACGACCGCGCCAATCCGAATCGCTGGTGGAACACCACCGGGGACTGGAAGAAAGCGCTTCCAGTTAAGGAAGAAGCCTAGAAATCCGGCCCCGCTGAGGGCGAGCAACAGCGACCTTACCTTCTCTCCTTGTGGGGTGAGAAGCGGCCTCGTAGCGGACGAAAAGCCAATTGCTTGGTTTTTCGAGATTCGAACGCCCTGAGCCTGCGAAGAATTGGGCGGGGGTGACAATCCACCCTGCCCAACCCGCCGCTTCGCTGCGTCCCGGCATTCGCCGGCCCATAGCCATGCTGTCCGTCTCGTCCTCAGCCTCCATCGCGCCGATGATAAAACCGGACAACTCACGTGCTACCTAATCCGGACAACTCATGTGCTTACGACAGAGGCAAGGCGTCGGGCTTGACTTTCCGGGCACGTTCTTTATGTGTCGCGCCAAGTTTCCCGCGTCCGGGTGTTTTCCCCCGCTCCAGCGGCCAAAACCCCACGAACATAACGGACTGATACAATGGCCAAAGCCGCAAACATCAAGATCAAGCTTCTGTCGACCGCCGACACCGGTTTCTTCTACGTGACCAGCAAGAACAGCCGTACCAAGACCGACAAGCTGTCGTTCCGCAAATACGACCCTGTCGCCAAGAAGCATGTCGAGTTCAAGGAAACCAAGATCAAGTAATCTGGTTTTCATACGCTCTGTCAAAAGCGCCGCCCTCCGGGCGGCGTTTTTGATTCAAGGCCCCGAAAGCCAGAACCCTCCGCTGTTTGGCGCGAAGTGCTCATCTCATTTTTGGCAAAAAAGGGGGCCGGTCGGCGTATGGCAGCGGTACGAGGAGGCCACTATGTGCCAGCGCCGGCCGGCCGACCCCACGGACCCAGGAGATGCGGCGGACCTGAGCATCATGGGGTATTCGGCGAAGCGATGCGGCTGTCTACCCTCGTGCCCGCATCGCCCTTGTTCTTGCACCGCACATTTGCGCAACAATGTTTGAAAATCAATAGTTTCTTAACCAAGCCTGCCGAATCGCTTGGATTAAGGTAAATTCCTAACCCTGTCCGATTGACTGCATAATCGGTGGTCTAGCCTACGCTGCCTTGGCGACGACCCGGTTGCGGCCGCCACTTTTGGCTTCGTAGAGCGCCACGTCGGCACGTTTCATCAACGCCGCGACCGTGTCCGCGCCCTTCAGAACCGATGACACGCCGACGCTGACCGTGACTTCGATCGCCTTGCCTTCAGGGCCGATGGCAAACGGCAGCTGGGCGATTTCGGCGCGAATGCGCTCGGCAACCTTCTCCGCCACCGCGCCGTCCGTGTCCGGCATCACAACGACGAATTCCTCGCCGCCGAAGCGGCAGGCAAGGTCGATGCCCCTGACGTTCTTGCGCAGCCGCCTTGCGAACTCGCGCAGCACATCGTCGCCGCCATCATGGCCATGCGAGTCATTGACGGTCTTGAAGCGGTCGAGATCGGTGATCATCACCGACAGAGGCCGCCGCCGCGCCACGGCGCGGTCGAACAGCGTCTGCAGATGACTGTCGAGGTAGCGGCGGTTGTGCAGCCCGGTCAATGCGTCGGTCACCGCCATCTCGATGGTCTGGGCGACGCTGGCGCGCAGCTGATCGTTATAGCGCTTGCGCCGCACCTGGGTACGCAGCCGCGCCGTCAGCTCCTGCTGGTCGATCGGCCGCATCAGATAGTCGTTGATGCCGAGTTCGAGGCCTCTGATGATGCGGCCCTCCTCGCCTTCGTCGGCAATCAGGATGATCGGCAGGAAGCGGGTGCGGTCGAGCGAACGCAATTGCGAACACAACCGCAGCGGATCGAAATCGGTAAAACCGGTCGAGATCAGCACGCACTCATAGGGCGCCTCGGCGGCCTGGAAGAAGCCGGCATGCGGATCGGTGGCAATGTCGAGCTCGGCGCTGCCGCGCAGCATGTTCTGGATGCGCTCAACCGACGATTTGCGCTCGTCGATCAACAGCACCTTCGGCGTGGCGTCCTCCGACGCGAAGCTGCGGCTCAACAGCGCCTCGATGCCGATGTTGCGGGTGGTCGATGCGCGCAGCCGCAGCTCGTCTGTCAGCGACTTCAGCCTGACCAGGCTCTTCACCCGCGTCATCAGTTGCAGATCGTTGACCGGCTTGGTGAGAAAGTCGTCGGCGCCTGCCTCGAGGCCGCGCACCCGGTCGGCAACATGGCCCAGCGCGGTCACCATGACCACCGGTATATGCGCGGTCGCCGGATCGCTTTTCAGCCGCTTGCAGACCTCGAACCCGTCCATGCCGGGCATCATCACGTCGAGCAGCACGACATCGACCTTGCCGTTTTCGCAGGTCTCGATCGCGTCCGGCCCGTTGGAGGCCGTCAACACCTCGAAATATTCGGCCAGCAGCCGAACCTCGAGAAGTTTGACATTGGCAGGGATGTCGTCGACGACGAGGATCCGCGCGGTCATGTCACAAGGCTCCGGCTGAAGGCATCAGGCATCACCGAGATAGGATTTGATGGTCTCGATGAAACGCGGCACCGAGATCGGCTTGGAGATGTAGGCCTCGCAACCGCCCTGGCGAATGCGTTCCTCGTCGCCCTTCATGGCGAAGGCGGTGACGGCGATGACCGGAATGGAATGGAGGTCGTCGTCCTCCTTCAGCCATTTCGTCACTTCCAGCCCCGACACTTCGGGCAGCTGGATGTCCATCAGGATCAGGTCGGGCCTGTGCTGGCGCGCCAGATCGAGCGCCTCGAGCCCGTTGCGCGTGCGCACCGTTTCATAACCGCTGGCTTCGATGAGGTCGCGAAAGAGCTTCATATTGAGCTCGTTGTCCTCGACGATCATGACCTTCTTAGGCATCGATTTCCCGTCCCGGCCAGGCTTCTGCCCGAAGCCCTGCCGCTATGCGCCCTTGTCGAAGCACACCAAACCCTCGCCCACTCTTAAGGCAATATGATTGACGAAATGGAAACCCGAAGCGGCAAAAGCCATTCGGATTCCACCTCGAAAACCACATTGGATCGGGGCTGTGGCTTGCCGCAGGCGACGCTTGCGATTACTGCGGAAAAGAGACTCATTTCCGCAACGAGAAAGTAGTGATGGCAAACGCAGCGTCAATGCGCGAGGAAGCGGAAACCATTGCCGTGAAGGCACTGGGCTTCGTCGCCGCCGACCCCGAACTCCTGCCGCGCTTCCTGGCCATCACCGGCATCGAGGCGTCCGCCATCCGCCGCGCCGCGGCCGAACCGGGATTCCTTGCCGGCGTGCTGCAGTTCATCCTCGCCCACGAGCCGACCTTGCTGCGCTTTGCCGAGGAAACCGGCACCCCGCCTGCCTCAGTCGGCAAGGCGTTGCGCGCGCTGCCTCTTGGCGGCGACGACCATGAGCATTCGATATGAGCGACGATCCCGAGACGGCACGCCAGATCGCCGAACTTGCAGCCGACGACCGGCCTCTGCTGATCCTCGATGTCGACGATGTCGTGCTCGAATTCATCCGGCCGTTTCCGCATTTCCTGAAATCGCGCGGCTTCGGCCTGACCCTGGCCTCCTTCCGTCTCACCGGCAACATTGCCGAAACGGCGAGCGGCCGGCTGATCGAACAGCCGGAGGTGACGGCACTTCTCGGAGATTTCTTCGATACGCAGGCCGACTGGCAGAGCGTTAGCGACGGTGCCGAACAAGCGCTTGCCAGCCTCAGCGACCGCGTCGAGATCGTCCTTTTGACCGCCATGCCGCACCGGCATCGCGCCGCCCGCCGCGCCCATCTCGATGCGCTCGGTCTGCCCTATCCGCTATTGACCACCGAAATGGCCAAGGGACCCGCGGTGGCCAAATTGCGTGGTAGCAGAGGCCGGCCGGTAGCCTTTGTCGACGACCAGCCCGCCAACCTCATCTCGGCACGCAACTCGGTTGCCGACGCCCACCTCTTCCACCTGATGGCCGACAATTCGCTGCGCGCCTTCCTGCCGCCGGTGCCGGACGACATCATCTCCGTCGAGGACTGGCACGAGGCCGCGCCGAAGATCGCAAGCGCGCTCGGGCTCTGAGTTAGTCGCCTCTGAGTCCAGCGCTCAGGGCTTCGTTGCTGTCCCAGGGCTCGCATCCTGATCGGTGTTGTCTTCCACGACCGGATCAGGCCCCTTCAGCATGGCGCCGTTGACCGTCACCGACCCGTCGTGCCTGGCGTTGATCACCCATTCGATACGACCGCCCGGCAGCGTCTTGGCGAATCCCTTGATGGCCAGCGCGCCGGTAAAAGCCTGCGAGGCCTGCGGGTCCGTCTTCGCCGCCTCCTGCAGGCTTGCCACGATCTTGTCGTAGCCAGTCACGTCGATCGTCACGTTGGCATCGGGCTTCTTGTCGGGGAAGGTCATTTCGCCTTCCATGGCGACCTCAATGTCACCATTCTTGACCGTGCTGTGTCCAAGCACGAACTTTGGTGTCTTGGCCAAGAAATCGGCGGAAATCTCATCGCCGAAATCTGCCGGAAGCGGTGGATCCTTACTGAAATCGAGGGTTTCTATGGTTTTCCGAGCCATACTGTCGAGATCGATGTTGGCGCCGCCGAAATTCAGGTCGAGATCCGTCGGCAGCAACGGAACGGTCCAACTGGGCAGCATCTGCTGCGGTATTGTCAGGCCGGAAACCTTGAATGCGTAGCTGATCTTGCCGTCCTTGGTGATGCCGTCCATGCCGACAACGGTGTTCAGCTGCGCCGCGCCGAAATTGCCGGCATATGTTTCAATGGCAAGGTTTTTGAATGCGTAGGTCCCATCGATCCGTTCCCATAGCGGCAGCGCACCGAGCAGAAGCGTTTTGAACTCTGCTTGATCGGCCTTCAGCCGGGCCTCGTCCTCATGGGCGACGGCGAACGCCAAAAGATCCAGAAGCGGCTTGGTCTGAATGGCCTTAGCGGTCACGTTCACAGCGAGCTCCGGTGCCCGGAGCGCTGCGATTGACCGGTCATCGATTTTGACCGTTTCGACGAAGTCCGCCATCGCCTGTGTGAAATTAAGATCGACGCCGCCGTTGGCCGACTTGCTGGCGTCAAATTTGGAAGAGCCCAGCCCCACGCTCAAATCGGTCAATTGACTGACTTGGCGCGACGTCATCGTCATGCCCGCAATCGAACTGGTGCCGCTGGTAAATGCCGCCAGTTCCGGGTCATAGACGCCCGTGAACTTGCCATCCTTGACAACGATTTGCCCGGTGTTCAGGCCATTTGGGCCATTTACCTCGATGGACCCAGTCGTAGAGAAATCCGAGGCGACATCCCAGCCTCCGTCGCTGCGCGGTTTGATCCGCAGCGTGACGGGCGGGAAATCGAACCGCTTCAGATCCTGCTTCGGCATCTTCGCCACAAGCGCCTTCACATCGAAGGTGATCTTGTAGGCACCCTCCTCGGCTGAGATCTTCAAAATGCCTTCATTGAGCGCCTGTTTGCCGACATAGCGAGAGAGCTCATCGGAAAGTTGCTTGGCACCTTGGGCATCGACAGCCTGGCCAAAGGCAGGAGCGCTGAGGGCGAGAAGGAAAGCAAGCGGCAAGACACGGTTCACAAAATTCTCCATTTGACCAAAAAGGAACGCTTCGTTCGTCTGCTATGAAACCAACCTACAGCTTCCACAGGACATCAACAAACGCCGACGGGTAATTAACTACAACACCAGCCGCATCAGCGGCCGGCCGGCCTTGCGTTCGAGGAGCCGCTCGAAGCCGGCCTTTTCGAACACACGCGACGAGCCGACGAACAGCCCGATCGAACGCGAATCGCGCGACACGTCGATCGGACACGCCTCGACCAGCCGCGCCTTGTTCTGGCGGGCAAAAGCGATGCCGCCCTCGACCAGGCGGTGGCTGACGCCCCGGCCGCGCGCGCTGGCGCGGATGAAGAAGCAGGAGATGGCCCAGACGCCGGGATCTACGGCGTCGGTTGGATCGACCGGCGCCGAGCCCCGGCCCCGATTGTTCCATTCGGGCACGTCGGCGCGTGGACCGATCTGCATCCAGCCGACCGCCTGGCCGTCCTCGAAGGCCAAAAGCCCCGGCGGCGGCCCGGCCTCGATACGCGCCTTGATATTATCCTTGTTGCGCTGCTTGTCGCTGGCCCGCCGGACCGCCGGCGCCATCCGGAAATGCGTGCACCAGCAGCCGTAACAGGCGCCCTGCTTGCCGAAAAGATCCTCGAAATCCGCCCATAGGTCAGGCGCCAGCGGCGCTATGGTGGTGCTCATGAGTTCTCTCCCGGCTAACCGCTTGTGGCGGCTTCCGTCCTGACGTACCATTGCATCTGTTCTCTTTATGTTCGCAGCGATGGCGGCCCCTGTCAACAATCCCGAGCACGGTTTTTGCCGCGACTGCCTGACCCTTCAGCGCAGCGATACCAGGCGCTGTGAGCGTTGCGGCAGCCCTCGACTCACCCGCCATCCCGAGCTCTACCAGCTGCATCTGGCGCATATCGATTGCGACGCCTTCTATGCGGCGATCGAAAAGCGCGACAATCCGGCGCTGAAGGACAAGCCGCTGATCATCGGCGGCGGCAAGCGCGGCGTCGTCTCCACCGCCTGCTACATCGCCCGCATCAAGGGGGTGCGCTCGGCAATGCCGATGTTCAAGGCGCTCGAAGCCTGTCCGGAAGCGGTTGTCATCCCGCCCAATATGGAGAAATACGTCCGCGTCGGCCGCGAGGTCCGCGCGCTGATGCAGGCGCTGACGCCGCTGGTCGAACCGCTCTCCATCGACGAGGCGTTTCTCGACCTCGCCGGCACCGAGCGCCTGCACGGCATGCCGCCGGCGGTGGTGCTGGCGCGCTTTGCGCAGACCGTCGAAAAGGAAATCGGCATCACCGTTTCGGCCGGCCTTTCCTACTGCAAGTTCCTGGCCAAGGTTGCCTCCGATTTCCGCAAGCCGCGCGGCTTTTCGGTGATCGGCGAAGCCGAGGCGCTGGGTTTCCTGGCCGAACAGCCGGTGACGTTGATCTGGGGCGTCGGCAAGGCTTTTGCCGTAACGCTCGAACGCGACGGCATGCGCAGCATCGCCCAGTTGCAGCGCATGGAGCGCGCCGATCTGATGCGCCGCTATGGCGTGATAGGCACCCGGCTCTACCATCTCTCGCGCGGCCAGGACGACCGCCGTGTCGATCCCGACCAGAATGCGAAAAGTGTGTCGGCCGAAACCACTTTCGACACCGACATAGCTGAAATGGGCGAACTGGTTCCAGTGCTGAGGGGATTGTCGGAAAGGGTCTCGGCGCGGCTGAAGAAGTCAGGCATTGCCGGGCGCACCGTGGTGCTGAAGCTGAAGACGCAGGATTTCAAGCTGCGCACCCGCAACCGCCAGCTCGGCGACCCGACAAGGCTGGCCGACCGTATTTTCCAGACCGGGCTCGAGCTTTTGCGCAAGGAGGCGGACGGGACAAAGTACCGGCTGCTCGGCATCGGTGTCAGCGATCTATCGGATGACGAGAAAGCCGATCCGCCCGATCTCGTCGACGTCGGCTCGCGCAAGCGCGCCATGGCCGAAAGCGCCATCGATACGCTGCGCGACAAGTTCGGCAAGAAGGCGGTGGAAACCGGCTACACCTTCGGCAAAGGCCGCAACGCCAACCCGCCGGAGCCGATCGAGGGGTGAGACGGCTTAGATACGCTTGAGATCGATGCGGCTCGTCACCACGTTGTTGCCGGTTTTCGGATCGACGTCGGTAACGGTCAACCGCATTCCGTCGCCGCTGGTTTTCTCGACCGTCAACCGCGCCTTGCGATCGCCATTGACCTCCGCCGCCCAGCGAATGCCGAGACTGATCGCGGTGCCGGAGCGGCTGCCGGCGAGCTGTGCCGGCCCGGTGCGCGACCCGACATAGACGCCAGTATACTTCGCCCCGCGGGCCTTCAGATTGGCGCTGATGGCGCGCGTCACCACGACAAGACCACGGCAATTGCCGTCAAGCGACAATGAACTCGAGGTCGCGTCGGAATTGAAGGTGCAGGACACATTCACCGTCGGTGCGTCGGTGGTGACCTTGACTGTCCCATTGCCGGAGAAATTCCCTTGCAAGGAGCTGAGAAAATTCGCCTCGTCGGCATCGGCCGTGGCGCTTGCAGTTAGCAGGCAGCCGGCTAGCAGAAACCGCGCGAATGATTTCATCGGAATCTCTCCCCCGTTGATGTTGAAGAAACGATGCGTGCAGCAATTGGCCAATACCGGGAACCAACGCCTGCCGTTGCGTCAGGTTCCACTTCCAGCATGGCTGTTTTGCAACGGGTCTGGCCCAGTCGAATGCGTCGCCTAACGGTTGCGATAGAAGTCCCGGCTTGCGACATAGCGCCTATGGCACCTTCCCCATCGATCCCCAAAGCCGCGTTCTGGATGGCGCTGTCGATCGCCTCGTTCCTGGCGATGTCGGTCGCCGGCCGCGCCACGACCGCGGAGCTCAACGTGTTCCAGGTGCTGGAACTGCGCTCGGTGATCGGCTTTTTCATCCTGCTGCCGCTGGTGATTGTGAGCGGCGGCTTTGCGGCGATGCGCACGCAGCGCCCCGTCGCCCATCTCGCCCGCAATGTCATCCACTATACCGGCCAGGCGGCATGGCTTTACGCATTGACACTGATCCCGCTGGCCGTGCTGATTTCGATCGAATTCACGACGCCGATCTGGACGGCCCTGCTGGCGGTGGCCTTCCTCGGCGAAAGGCTCTCCCGACCCAAGCTGGCGGCGATCGCGCTGGGGCTGATCGGCGTGGTGATCATCGTGCGGCCCGGCGTTGGCGCCGTCGATCCGGGGCACCTGATCGTGCTCGGCGCCGCTGTCTGCTTCGGCATTTCGGTGGTCATGGTCAAGTCGCTGACACGCACCGACAGCGTCGTGCGCATCATCTTCTGGATGCTGATCATCCAGTCGGTGGTCGGCCTGATCCCGGCGCTTTATGAATGGCGCAACCCACCGCTCGAACTCTGGCCATGGATCCTGCTGATTGCCTTCACCGGCATGTCGTCGCATTTCTGCATGGCGCGTGCCCTCACCTATGCCGACGCTACGGTGGTTTCACCGATGGATTTCCTGCGCGTGCCACTGTCGGCGCTGATCGGCTGGCTGCTCTACAGCGAACAGATCGACATCTTTACAGCCGGCGGCGCCCTGCTGATCCTGATGGGCAACCTGCTCAACCTGCAGCGCAAGGCGCCAAAGCCGGCCGAGGTCGCGGCCTCGTAGCGGTCGGTCAATTCCCCTCATCCGGTATGTTGAGGAGATGCCCGCAGGCCTTGCAGTGCACGGCGTCCGGCTCATGCCGTTGCAGTCCGCACTGCGGACAGGGAAAGAACACCTTGGCGGGTCGAAAAATCGCGGTCGCCAGTCTGACGAACAGCGAGATGCCGATGATCATGGTGACGATTGCGGTCAGCTTGCCGGCAATTCCCGGCAGCACGATGTCGCCGAAACCGGTCGTCGTCACCGTGGCAACGGTGAAATAAAGCGCATCGACATAGTTTTCGAGGCCGGCGCCGGAGCGGAAGAAGAAGGTGTAGACGAAACCGGTGATGACGAAGAGAAACGTCAAAAGGTTGATGACCGCCTGGCTCGCCTCGCGCCATGGCCTTAGCCCGCGCATCTCGAAATGCCGCCACAGCGAGCCGCTGCGCGACAGCGACCACAGCCGCAGGATGCGCAGGAACGCCAGATTTGCCAGCGCCGTCGGCATCAGCAGCGTCAGAAGGATGAAGACATCGACCCAGGATGTCGGCTGTTTCATCAGCCGCAGCATGTCGTTGGAGGCTAACAGCCGGGCAATCAGGTCGGCGGCGACCAATGCGGCGACGGTATAGTCGAGCCACAGGAATGACGGCTTGTCCTGGAGCACCGGCGTGGCAACGAAGAAGGCGATGATGGCGAGGTCGATGATGACCGCCACCAGCTGAAACCGGAACGCCGCCGGCGTGCGTCCGTGATAGAGCTTGCGCAGCCGGTCACGCAGCCGCGCCATCGCTGAGCTTTGCTGCAATCCGTCCTTCTCGGCTGCTTTCATCACCAAGTGCGTAACTGTCCCAGCCGGGGCCGTCTAGAGCATGATCCCAAAAAGTGGGTGCCGGTTTTTGGAAAAGATCATGCTCCAACAAAGGGTTAGATCATGATGAGATTTCAACCAAATCTCATCATGATCTAGTGGCCCCGGTGACCGTCAGCCCTCCACCACCTTGCCGTCCGGCCCGAGGAGGCGCCAGGCCGAGGCGGTGTCGTAGACGAACCGCTCCTCCGCAATCCGGTCACCACGCCAGCGCTGCAGGGCCACCTCTTCCAGCCGGCGCACGGTGCCGGCCTTGTCGACACGGTCGAAGGTCCAGCGGATGGCGACATTGTCGCCATCGACCAGGAATGTCTGGACAGGATGGGTGTGCATCTTCTCGATCCGGTCGAGTGCTGCCTGCTCATGCGCCATCAGTGTTTCCTTGCCGCGCCGCGGGACGCCGAGATTTTCCTGCATGGTGGCATCGTCATGGTAGAAGTCGGCGATCGCTTTGACGTGGCTGCCTTCGACCACCTCCTTGAGGAAGGCTTCGACGCGTTCGCGGCTGGGCATGATTGTGCGTTCCTGTGAAGTTTCTGCTCAACGCATGTGGTTCAAAGGAAGGTCAGGTCAACCACGCCCCGCACGCTGGCCCTATCGGCTGCAATGTCAGGCCCAGAGCATCTTTATGCCGTCATGCACTGGCCGACGTCGATGGGATTGCCGTGTATATCAGCGCAGCCTAGACGAGCTCGACTTCGACCACACCCGGCACCGCGCGCATGGCCGACGCGATCTGCGGCGAGATGCGGTAGCGGTTGGGCAATTCGATCTCGATCTCGCCCTGCGCCTCTTCTTTGATGACGATAATGCTTACCTGACTTTCCCCACGCTGGGTAAGCTGCGATTGAATCGCCGACGCAGGCCCGTCATTTCGAACGAAGATGCGCAGCGCCTTCTGGATACGGCTGGCCTCATCCTCCAGCGACTGCACCGTCTGGATGCGCAGATTGACCCCTTCGGGCCTATCCTCGGCCGAAACGGTGATCACCACCGAACGTCCGGGCTCGAGCAGATCGCGATACTGCGCCAACCCTTCCGAAAACAGCACGGCTTCATATTGGCCAGATGTGTCGGAAAAGGCGATGACGCCCATCTTGTTGCCGGTTCGGGTCTTGCGCTCCTGCTTGGTGGTGACGGTGCCGGCGAGCCGGCCCGCGGCGGCACCGCGTTTGACCGCAGCCGAGAACTCGCCCCAGTTCTGCACGCGCATCTTCTGCAGGGCCGCCTTGTACTCGTCGAGCGGATGCGCCGAAAGATAGAAGCCGACGACCTGGAATTCACGGTGCAGCCGGTCGGCGGCAAGCCACGGATCGGTCTGCGGCAAATTGAGCGCCTGCTGCTGCGCGCCGAGCGACGCGCCGAAAATGTCGTGCTGGCCCGAAATGGCATTCTGCTGCGCCAGCGAAGCCAGCCCCATCATCCGTTCGACGCCGGCCATCATCTGGGCGCGGTCGTGGCCGAAGCAGTCGAGCGCGCCGGCCATGATCAGGCTTTCGAAGACGCGCTTGCCGACGATCTTGGGATCGACCCTTTCACAGAAATCGGCGAGATTCTTGAACGGCTTTTCGCCGCGCATGGCGACGATGTGCTCGACCGCAGCGTCGCCGACGCCCTTGAGGGCCGCCAGCGAATAGTAAATGCGGTTCTCGCCGACCTCGAAATTGCGGAAGCTGGTCATCACCGACGGCGCCACCACCTCGATGCCGAGACGCAGCGCATCCTGGCGGAAATCGGCGAGTTTGTCGGTATTGCCCATGTCGAGCGTCATCGACGCCGCCAGGAACTCGACGGGGTAATGCGCCTTGAGATAGGCGGTCTGGTAGGACACGACGGCGTAGGCGGCCGCGTGCGATTTGTTGAAGCCGTAGTCGGCGAACTTGGCCAGAAGGTCGAAGATGAAGTCGGCCTGCGGCTTGCCGACGCCGCGTTCGACCGCACCGGTGACGAAACGCTCGCGCTGCTTGTCCATTTCGGCGCGGATCTTCTTGCCCATCGCGCGACGCAGCAGATCGGCTTCGCCGAGCGAATAGCCCGACAGTTCCTGCGCGATCTGCATCACCTGTTCCTGGTAGACGATGACGCCTTGCGTCTCCTTCACCAGATGGTCGATCTTGGGATGGATCGATGCCATCTCCTCTTCGCCATGCTTTCTGGCGTTGTAGGTCGGGATGTTCTCCATCGGGCCGGGACGGTAGAGCGCCACCAGCGCGATGATGTCCTCAATGCAGTCGGGCCGCATGCCGATCAGCGCCTTGCGCATGCCGGCACTTTCCACCTGGAACACACCGACCACTTCGCCGCGCGACAGCATGGCGTAGGTTTCAGGATCGTCGAGCGGGATCGTCGCCAGGTCGATCTCGATGCCGCGCCGGCGGATCAGCTTCACCGCCGTCTCCAGCACCGTCAGCGTCTTCAGGCCGAGGAAGTCGAATTTTACGAGCCCGGCCTGCTCGACATATTTCATGTTGAACTGGGTGACCGGCATGTCGGAGCGCGGATCGCGGTACATCGGCACCAGTTCCGACAAGGGCCGGTCGCCGATGACGATGCCGGCGGCGTGCGTCGAAGCGTGGCGGTAGAGCCCTTCCAGCTTTTGCGCCATATCGAGCAGCGTCTGCACGATCGGCTCCTTCTCGGCCTCCTCGGCAAAGCGCGGCTCGTTGGCGATGGCATCCGCCAGCTTGACCGGATTGGCCGGGTTCTGCGGCACCATTTTGGAGAGCTTGTCGACTTGGCCGTAAGGCATTTGCAGCACGCGGCCGACGTCGCGCAGCACCGCGCGCGCCTGCAGCGTACCGAAGGTGATGATTTGTCCCACCTGGTCGCGGCCATATTTCTGCTGGACGTAGCGGATGACCTCTTCGCGCCGATCCTGGCAGAAGTCGATGTCGAAGTCGGGCATCGACACGCGGTCCGGATTGAGGAAGCGCTCGAACAGCAGCGAGAAGCGCAGCGGATCGATATCGGTGATGGTGGTGGAGTAAGCGACCAGCGATCCGGCGCCCGAACCACGGCCCGGCCCGACCGGAATGCCTTGCGCCTTCGCCCATTTGATGAAGTCGGCCACGATCAGGAAGTAACCGGGAAATTTCATCTTCTCGATGATGGAGAGCTCGAAATCGAGCCGCTCGCGGTATTGTTCGACCGTGTAGCCGGCGGTGGGTCCATGCGCCGCCAGCCGGGCGTCGAGACCTTCATGGGCCTGCCGGCGCAGTTCATCGGCCTCCGCTTTCAGCGCCACCTCATTGTCGGCGACATCGCCGCCGGTAAAGCGTGGCAGGATCGGATTGCGGGTCTTGGGATAATAGGAACAGCGCAGCGCGATCTCGACGGTGTTGTCGACCGCTTCCGGCAGGTCGGCGAACAGCCGCGCCATATCCGCCTGGCTGCGCAGGAAATTGTCCGAAGTCAGCCGGCGACGGTTGTCGGCGGCAACCACCGAACCCTCGGCAATGGCGATCAGAGCATCATGCGCGTCATAGTCGTCGCGGGCGGCGAAGAACGCCTCATTCGTGGCGACCAGCGGCAGATCATGGATATAGGCAAGGTCGACCGATGATTTCTCGATAGCGCGGTCATAACCGGAAACACGGTCCAGCTCGACATAGAGCCGGTCGCCGAACAGCGCCTTGAGTGCCAGAAGCCGCGTCTCGGCAAGATCTCGGCGATCCTCCTTCAGCGCCCGGCCGATCGGGCCGCGCGGCCCGCCGCTGAGGCAGATCAGGCCATCGCTATGGCCTTCCAGCATTGCTGACGTCAGATGCACGGGCTCGCCCGGCGGCGTCTCCAGATAGACCTGGCTGACCAGCCTGACGAGGTTGCTGTAGCCGGCCTCGGTGGCGGCGAGCAGCACCACGGCGTGCATCTCCGGACCATGGCGGCGGCGGTCGCGCTGCGCGTCGCTGGTCTCGCCGGAAAAGGCGAGATCGATCTGGCAACCGATAATCGGCTGGATGCCTTCCTTCACCGCCTTCTGGGCAAATTCCAGCGCGCCGAACAGATTGTTTGTGTCGGTGACTGCGATTGCCGGGCACTCGTCCTTGACTGCATGACCGACAACGGCGGCGACCTGCAAGGCGCCCTCGAGCAGCGAATACGCCGAATGCACGCGCAGATGGATGAACGGCCGCGCCGGCGCCTCCGGGCGCGCAGCAGCGAGCGCTGCTTCGCGCCTCAGGGGATCGCGTGGAAGTTTGTCATCCGCCATGATGTTTCAAATTGCTCGAAGGGCTTTGAGTCGATGGAGATGTATTGTCCCGGACCGGGCGATGCCAGTCCAGCACAAATGACCACCGACCACAGGCTTCCGTACCCAGCCGCACGGCTCAGAGATTGTTCGAAATTCGCTCTGGCGAGTCATATGATGGTGGTTCCGAGAACCGGAGCGCAGCGGCCATTGGTCCGTGAGCACGGGAAGCGCAGAAACCACCTTCAGATGGCCGCCGGAGTAGAATTTCCAAACAATCTCTAGGCGAACTCCATGATCACCGCATCGACAGCCAGGCTGTCACCCGGCTTGGCGTTGAGCTTCGACACGACAAGATCGCGGTCGGCGCGCAGCACGTTTTCCATCTTCATCGCCTCGACCACGGCCAGCGTCTCGCCGGCCTTGACCTCCTGCCCCTCGGCAACCGCGATCGACACGACCAGGCCCGGCATCGGGCAAAGCAGCATCTTGGACGTGTCCGGCGCCACCTTCTCCGGCATCAGCCTTTCCAGCTCCGCCGTTCGCGGCAGCATGGCGCGCGCCGTCACCGACATGCCCTTCCAGGCGATGCGCAGGCCGTTCGGCAGCGGCCTGATCTGCGCCGTGACCTTGCGGGCACCGACAGTGCCGCGCCAGATGAGGTCGCCCGGCCGCCAGTCGGACGCCACGGTCAGCGCTTTGCCGCCATCGACCGACAGATCGATTTCCATCGGAATGGAGATCATGCCCTCGATGATCGAAGCCTGGAGATAGTCGTCGCCGAGCTTCACCACCCAATCGCGCTTGAGTGCGCCCGAATGCGGCGCCAGCCGCCCGCCCAGCCGGTCAAGCCGATCGCGGCGCAGAAGCTCGACCGCGGTGGCGATCGCCGCCAGCACTGCCTTTTCAGCGCCATTGGGCACGATCGGCGCGAAGCCGTCAGGATATTCCTCGGCGATGAAGCCCGTCGATATCCGCCCCTCGCGCCAGCGCGGATGCTGCATCAGCGCCGCCAGGAACGGGATGTTGTGCTCGATGCCGTCGACGACGAAACTGTCCAGCGCTTCCGACATGGCATCGATGGCCTCGATACGCGTGGGCGCCCAGGTGCAGAGTTTTGCCACCATCGGATCATAGAACATCGAAATCTCGGAGCCTTCGGTGACGCCGGTGTCGTTGCGGATGAAGACATCGCCGAACTTGCCCTCCTCCGGCGGCCGGTAGCGCGTCAACCGGCCGATCGAGGGCAGGAAATTGCGATAGGGATCCTCGGCATAGAGCCGGCTTTCCACCGCCCAGCCGTTCAGCTTGACGTCGCTCTGCTCGATCGCCAGCTTCTCGCCGGCGGCGACACGGATCATCTGCTCGACCAGGTCGATGCCGGTAACAAGCTCCGTCACCGGATGCTCGACCTGCAATCGTGTATTCATTTCAAGGAAATAGAAGTTCTTTTCAGCATCGACGATGAACTCGACGGTGCCGGCGCTCTGGTAGTCGACCGCCTTGGCCAGCGCCACGGCCTGCTCGCCCATGGCCTTGCGCGTCCTGGCATCGAGGAATGGCGACGGCGCCTCTTCCGCAACCTTCTGGTTCCGGCGCTGGATCGAGCATTCGCGCTCGCCGAGATAGAGGGCGGTGCCATGCGCGTCGGCCAGCACCTGGATTTCGATATGACGCGGATCGACGACGAACTTTTCGATGAAGACTCGGTCGTCGCCGAACGAGCTTTTCGCCTCCGAGCGCGCCCGGTCGAAGCCGTCGCGCACTTCCGACTGGCTCCAGGCAATGCGCATGCCTTTACCGCCGCCGCCGGCCGAGGCCTTGATCATCACGGGATAACCGATCTCGCCGGCGATCTTTTCGGCATGGTCGGCATTTTCGATGACACCAAGCCAGCCGGGAACCGTCGACACCTCAGCGGCCTTGGCGAACTTCTTCGATTCGATCTTGTCGCCCATCGCCTTGATAGCCTTGGGTTTCGGACCGATGAAGACAATGCCCTCAGCCTCAAGCGCTTCGCAGAAGGCGGCCCGCTCCGACAGAAAACCGTAGCCGGGATGCACGGCCTGCGCGCCCGTCTCCTTGCAGGCAGCGATGATCTTTTCAGGCAGAAGATAGCTTTGCGCGGCAGGCGATGGCCCGATATGCACGGCTTCGTCGGCCATTTCGACGTGCACGGCGTCGCGATCGGCGTCGGAATAGACCGCTACGGTGGCAATCCCCATCCTGCGCGCCGTCTTGATGACGCGGCAAGCAATCTCGCCGCGATTGGCGATCAGGATTTTCGTGAACATCGAAGGCGTTTCCTCGGT
This sequence comes from Mesorhizobium sp. M0772, assembly GCF_040320135.1. Lineage (NCBI taxonomy): Bacteria > Pseudomonadati > Pseudomonadota > Alphaproteobacteria > Hyphomicrobiales > Phyllobacteriaceae > Mesorhizobium > Mesorhizobium sp. M0772. Next base: position 83,391 of record NZ_JAMYPB010000003.1, read on the forward strand.
CTTTCGTCCTTCTTATGGGCTTCGGCAGCCGGGCTCAAGCACCGCCGGCAGCGCACCATCAAGACACTCCCTGCCCGCCAGGGCCGTGCCGAGGGGCGAAGGTTGGGCTCGCCGACGACTGGGCCAAGATTTGCGCCATATTTGGTCGCCAAATCGGGTTGAAACAGTATAAAAACCCTGAAAGCCTGAAGACCAATCGCCTTGGGAGGAATTGCCTAATGAAAACCCGCGCCGCTGTCGCTGTCGCCGCCGGAAAGCCGTTGGAAATCATGGAGGTCGACCTCGACGGACCGCGCGAAGGCGAGGTGCTGGTCGAGATCAAGGCGACCGGCATCTGCCACACCGACGAGTTCACCCTGTCGGGCGCCGATCCCGAAGGCCTGTTTCCGGCAATCCTCGGCCATGAAGGCGCTGGCGTTGTCGTCGATGTCGGCAAGGGCGTCACCTCGGTCAAGAAGGGCGACCACGTCATCCCGCTCTACACGCCGGAATGCCGGCAGTGCCCATCCTGCCTGTCGCGCAAGACCAATTTGTGCACCGCCATCCGCGCCACGCAGGGCCAAGGCTTGATGCCCGATGGCTCCTCGCGCTTCTCGATCGGCAAGGACAAGATCTTCCACTATATGGGCTGCTCGACCTTCTCCAATTTCACCGTTTTGCCCGAGATCGCCGTCGCCAAGGTCAACCCGGACGCGCCCTTCGACAAAATCTGCTACATTGGTTGCGGCGTCACCACCGGCATCGGCGCGGTCATCAACACCGCGAAGGTCGAGCAAGGCGCGACTGCTGTCGTCTTTGGTCTCGGTGGCATCGGCCTCAACGTCATCCAGGGCCTGAAGCTCGCCGGCGCTGACATGATCATCGGTGTCGACCTCAACAACGACAAGAAGGCATGGGGCGAGCGCTTCGGCATGACGCATTTCGTCAACCCGAAGGAGATCGACGGCGACATCGTCCCTCACCTCGTCAACCTGACCAAGCGCGGCGCCGACCAGATCGGCGGCGCCGACTACACATTCGACTGCACCGGCAATACCAAGGTGATGCGCCAGGCACTGGAAGCCTCGCATCGCGGCTGGGGCAAGTCGGTCGTCATCGGCGTTGCCGGCGCCGGCCAGGAGATTTCGACCCGGCCGTTCCAGCTGGTCACCGGCCGCACCTGGATGGGCACCGCCTTCGGCGGCGCGCGCGGCCGCACTGACGTGCCAAAAATCGTCGACTGGTACATGGACGGCAAGATCCAGATCGACCCGATGATCACCCATTTGCTGAAGCTTGACGACATCAACAAGGGCTTCGACCTCATGCATGAGGGCAAGTCGATCAGGAGCGTCGTCGTTTACTAAATGCGATCAGCAAAAGTGGCGCCCGGTTTTGCGTCCGATCGCACACCAAACGGAGGAAGAACAAGCCGCCGACCGAAGGGCCAGCGACCGAAGTTGCACAGGTTCAACAAGGGAGGAAGACAATGCCTGAGAAACTGCATCCCAAAATCGACAATGGCTTGCCAAAGGAGAGCGCAAGCTTTGCCGGCGGCACGCTGGTCTGCGCCTGCACCAGCAAGCCGGTGAAGGTGACGGTCAAGGGCCAGATCGCCCACAACCACGCCTGCGGCTGCACCAAATGCTGGAAACCGGACGGCGCGGTGTTCTCGGTCGTGGCGGTCGCCGGCACCGGCGACGTCACAGTCACCGAAAACGGCGACAAGCTGAAAGTGGTCGACCCCTCGGCACTTATCCAGCGTCACGCCTGCACCGGCTGCGGTGTCCATATGCACGGACCGGTCGAGCGCGACCATCCGTTCAAGGGTCTGTCCTTCATCCATCCCGAGCGCTTCCAGGAAGACGGCTGGTCACCGCCGGGCTTCACCGCTTTCGTTTCGTCGATCATCGAATCCGGTGTCGACCCCAAGCGCATGGACGGCATCCGCGGCCAGTTGAAGTCGATGGGCCTCGAGCCCTATGACTGTCTCAATCCCGGCCTGATGGATTACATAGCCACCTGGACGGCGAAGAAGTCGGGCGCGCTGCCGGCCTGACGGTACGAGATTTCTGGCATGGGGCCGGGTAACATGCCGGCCCCATGTCCGTTTTGGAGAGATAATGCCCGCACCCGCCATCTACGTCGACGCCGACGCCTGCCCGGTGAAAGCCGAGGTCGAGAAGGTCGCCGAGCGCCATGGCGTGGTCGTCACCTACGTCTCCAATGGCGGGCTGCGTCCGTCGCGCGATCCGATGATTCGCAACGTCGTCGTCTCTAAAAGCGCCGATGCCGCTGACGATTGGATCGTCGAGAACGCAAAACCCAACGACATCGTGATCACCGCCGACATCCCGCTTGCCGCTCGCACCGTGGCGCTCGGCGCGCATGTGCTTGGGCCAACCGGCCGGCCGTTCACGCCGGAGACCATCGGCATGGCGGTTGCAATGCGCGATTTGAAGCAGCATCTGCGCGAAACCGGCGAGAGCAAGGGCTACAATGCCAGCTTTGCGCCACAGGATCGCTCGCGTTTCCTGGGTGAGCTCGACCGTATCTTGCGGCGGGCTCTGAAATCCGTCACACCCGACCAGACGTGAAGCATCATCCGAGGTCGGGCTATGGCCGACACATCGCCGAATAACCCCTTGCAGCGGCACAAGCAGTTCTTTGTGTCGCTAGCCGTCGGTCTGGTCGTATTTGCCGCGGTATTGCCTTTGATTGGATCGCTCCCCGTCTCCACGCGGCTTGCCTATTCGATCTCGATTGCCGCCGATTCCTTCTTCGTCGTCTTCATCGCGCTCGTCATCGCCAAGATGCCGCTGCTGTCCGGCCGCTATCTCAGCAAGAACGCGCGCGAACTGGACCTCCCAGTGCTGGGCATCTTTGCCATCACGCTCGGCATCGTCGCCATGGCCATTGTCCTGCTGTTCCTTTTGATCAATCACAAGGATCGCGACCCCATCGAACTCGGCTTCGCCATGCTGTCGATCCCGCTTGGCTGGTTCACCATCCATGCCATGGCCGCCCTCCACTATGCGCATGTCTACTGGATGGACGGCGACGCGATCGATGCCGAAACCAAGAAGAAGATACCGGTCGGCGGCCTCGATTTTCCCGGCAACAAACGGCCGGACGGTTGGGACTTTCTCTATTTCGCGACGGTGATCGGCATGACCGCGCAGACCGCCGACACCGCGATCACGACCTCGCATATGCGCCGCGTGGTGCTTGTCCATTCGATCCTGTCGTTCTTCTTCAACGCCGTCATCGTCGCCGCCGTCGTCAATCTCGCGGTGAGCCTCGGCAATTGAGTATCCGTGCCCGCGATAAATCCGTGCCCGTAATAAAAACGTGACCGCATGAAACATCGCTTTCGATAGCGACGTATTGGGAGGACAAGGACGAGCGCGGCCATCCCAGGATCGCGCAGCCGGAGGCGAGGAAAAGATGGAAACCATTACCATGAGTCAGCCCGGCGCAGGCGTCGATGCCGCCTCAACGAAGGATGCGACGCTGATCTACCGGCAATCGCGCTGGACCCGCCTGACGCACTGGCTGTGGGCGATCTCGCTGTTCTTCATGCTTTTGTCCGGCCTGCAGATCTTCAATGCCCGGCCGCAGCTCTACATCGGCAAGCAATCCGGCTTCGAGTACAACAACACCGTCTTTGCCATCGGCGCCGAAAACACCGCCACCGGCCCGCGCGGCTATACCGAAATCTTCGGACATCGCTTCGACACCACAGGCGTGCTCGGCTGGTCGGGCCCGGCCGGGCAGCAAACGTCGCGTGCCTTCCCGTCCTGGGCGACAATCCCGTCCTATTACGATCTCGGCACCGCCCGCGTCGTGCATTTCTTCTTCGCCTGGATACTGACAACCACCTTGGTCGTCTGGCTGGTCGCCAGCCTGGTCAACGGCCATCTGCGCCGCGATCTGGCGCCGCGCCTTGACGATCTCAAGCGGCTGCCGCAGGACATCATCGAGCACGCCAAGCTCAGGTTCCACCACACACGCGAATACAACACGCTGCAGAAAATGGCCTATGGCGGCGTACTGTTCGTGCTGTTGCCACTCATGATCATCACCGGCCTTGCCATGTCGCCGAGCATGAACTCGGTGCTGCCCTGGCTCAACGAACTGCTCGGCGGAAGGCAGACGGCGCGCACCATCCATTTCACGGTGATGGTGCTGCTGGTCGGCTTTTTCATCGTCCATATGATGATGATCCTCGCCGCCGGCCCGATCAACGAACTGCGCTCGATCATCACCGGCTGGTACCGCACCGATCCGCCAAGGCATGGCCACACCGAGAGGAGTGCGTGAGATGGCCAAATTCCAGATCAGCCGCCGAAAGTTCCTGACGGGCGCCGGCCTCGGCGTTTCCGGCATCATGTTGTCGGGCTGCGATGCCTTCGACAGCCAGCTCGGCATGGGTGACGGCCTGCGCAGTTTCCTCGAAAACGCCAATGGCCTGACCTACCGCGCGCAACGCTGGCTTGCCGGCCGCGATGCTCTGGCGCCGGAATTCACCGAGGCCGACATCCGCCAGCCGCAGCGGCCGAACGGCGTCACCGCGCCCGAGGATGACACCTACAAGGGCCTGCTCGCCAACAATTTCGCCGACTGGCGGCTGGAGGTAACGGGCCTGGTCGAAAAGCCGCTGTCGCTCAGCCGCGAGCAGTTGGAGAACATGCCGAGCCGCACGCAGATCACCCGCCACGACTGTGTCGAAGGCTGGAGCTGCATCGCCAAATGGACCGGCACCCCGCTGTCGCTGGTGCTCGACCAGGCTGTGGTCAAGCCGCAGGCCAGCTATGTCATGTTCCACTGCCTCGACACGATCGATCGTAGCCTCTCCGGGGAAATCAAATATTATGGCACCATCGACCTGATCGATGCCCGTCACCCGCAGACGATCCTCGCCTACGGCCTCAACGGCAAGCCGCTGCCGGTCGAAAACGGCGCGCCGCTGCGCGTGCGCGTCGAACGACAGCTCGGCTACAAGATGCCGAAGTATCTCTACAAGATCGAGCTCGTCGACAGTTTTGGCAATATCGGCGGCGGCCGCGGCGGCTATTGGGAAGACAATGGCTATGACTGGTATGGCGGGATTTGATAGGCCTCGCATTCTGACCGAGCACGATCTGACTCCGACCGAACCGAGCTTGCCTGAGGAAGCCGGTTTCGAGCGCGTGGCCGAACTTGGCGATTGGCCTGAAGACACTCCAATATCGTCCTCTGCAAAACGGTCGCAGAAAACGGCGCGGCTTAAGCAACCTTGTCGAGCAGCGGCTTGAGCGCCGGATGTATCTCGGGCGAGGCGAGTTTGATCAGCGTCAGCAGCGCGCGTTCATTGTCACGCAGCGGGCGGTCGGTGCCGATGCGATCGGCCAGCCATTTCGCCTCGCTGGCGTCGATCGTCTCGGCGCGGCGCGCGAGTGCCTCGGCGGCACGGTTCTTCGACTCCCATTCGGCCTCGATATCGCCGGGCGAACGATAGGCTTCCATGATGCCGGCCAGTCCGCCCGAGACCATGCGGCTGAAGAAGCCGCCGATCTCGGGCTCGGCCTGGTCCAAGAAGCTGTCACGGCGCAGCGCCACATCGCGCGTCGGCGCTTCGTAGCCGGCCGAACACATGACGAAATTGGCGAGCGCCTTGACGAACAACTCGTTCCAGGACGGGTCGTTGTGGGCCGCTGCGGTCTGCTCGTTGATCTGGAACAGCACCTCGGCCTCAACCCGTGTGATGGCGATGTTACCGTCGCCGCCATAGGCATGGAGAATGCGGCGCAACAGATCGACCTCGGCCTTGGCGACCAGCCCGGGAACCAGCGCGCCGCCGAGCATCAGTGGTCCCTTGCCGTCGACCACCGCGTTGGCGACCTGCTCGAGCGCATAGGCGGAGAGCCGGCCGGGCGATGATTTCGCCCTTTCCAGCACATGCACCAGCAGCTCCAGTTGGGTCACACTGTCGACCATTCCGTCGCGCGAGATGGTCTGTATCAGCCTAGCGGCATTGTCTTCAGAGATATAGCCTGCCGGCTTTTCCTGGTGGACGATGTAGTCGGTAACGGCCTCGACGAAGAATTCAGGCCATTGCGGGCATTTGTCCGTCGCTGTCGCATCGAGCGCGAACAGTGCTTCAGCCTCGCCGCGCGTCACCACGCCGTCGGCGAACACTTCGCGACGCAGCATGACGACATCTTCCGCCGTGATGCGGTCCTTCGAGGCCAGCCCCGCCACCGGCACGCTCCCGATCCGTTCGCCCATCTGTCAATCCCCATCCGCCGTGCCCAACGCAATTGCCGGCCAAACTATCAGCCCAGAATATCGGCATTGTCTTGAAAAACCGGCAAACGGCTTGGTTAGCGAAGACTGTAAAGACGACGCGCTTTACGGTCTCTGGCAGGTGACAAGGTGTCGCCGACAAGCTATGGATGGCGCGTCGAGGGCTCAAGTTTTGAGTCCTACCTGTTTGCGGGAGAGAGCAGCGCGAGCTGCCGCCGAAGGGGAAATCGCCCGAAATCTCTCAGGCAAAAGAACCGTAGACGGGAAAGACACTCTGGAAAGTCGGGGCTTGCCCCCGCGCCGAAGGTGTAAGCGTCGCCGACAGAGTTCCGGTTGCGCGAGTCTCTCAGGCTTCAGACAGAGGGGCACGGACTGGTCGCCAGCAGCGGCCGATTGCGTGCGACTCTGGAGATGACATGACGGGCGACGACACCAAACACCTTCCTCTCGAAGATCTGCACACCGCCGCCGGCGCACGCTTTGGCGCCTTTGCGGGCTGGTCGATGCCGCTGACCTATCCGGCCGGCGTGATGAAGGAGCACCTTCACACCCGCGAACATGCCGGCCTGTTCGACATTTCGCATATGAAGCTGTTCGCTGTCAGCGGACCGGGCGCTGCGGCACTGCTCAACCGCGCCAGTCCGCTCGATGCCGGCGCGCTTGAGATTTCACAGTCCAAATATACTTTCTTCCTCAACGAGGCCGCCGGGATCATCGACGATCTGATCGTCACCCGGCTCGGCGCCGAGCGCTTCATGGTGGTCGCCAACGCCGGGAATGCGGTCGAGGACGAGAAGCATTTGCGTGCGCTGGCCGCGGACTTCGACGTCAAAGTCGATGCGCTCGACCGCGTCTTCCTGGCGATCCAGGGGCCGGAAGCCTGGGCTGCCTTGTCCCGCGCCGGCATCGAGACCGGCTCACTCTTGTTCATGCATGGCATCGAGCCGAAGCAAAACTGGTTCATGAGCCGCTCCGGCTACACCGGCGAGGACGGCTTCGAGATCGGCCTGCCGGAGGCGGATGCGCGCGCTCTGGTCACGAAACTGCTCGAGGACGAGCGTGTGTTGTGGATCGGCCTTGCTGCCCGCGACTCGCTGCGGTTGGAGGCCGGCCTGTGCCTGCACGGCCAGGACATCACGCCGGAGATCGATCCGGCCAGTGCCGGCCTGATGTGGGCGATCCCCAAAGATCTCCGCGCCGGCGGGTCCTTCATCGGCGCCGATGCGCTGCGGTCCATCCTGGAGCGCGGGCCGTCGCAAAAGCGCGTCGGCCTGAAGCCGGACGGCCGCCAGCCGGTGCGCGCCGGCGCTGCTTTGTTCGATGCCGACGGCGATCCGGCCGGCTACGTGACATCAGGCGGCTTCGGCCCGTCGGCCGGCCATCCCGTCGCCATGGGCTATGTGTCAACGGCCTTGGCCAAGCCGGGCACGAAACTGTTCGCCGACGTTCGCGGGACGAAAATCCCGGTCGATATCAGTTCCTTGCCCTTCACTCCTCATCGCTACCGCAAAGGATAATTCCGATGGCAAAAACCTATTTCACACAAGATCACGAATGGCTGAGCGTCGAGGGAGGCATCGCCACCGTCGGGATAACCGACTATGCGCAGGAACAGCTTGGCGATCTCGTCTTCGTCGAACTGCCTCAAATCGGCACCAAGCTCAGCAAGGGCGACACCGCCGTGGTCGTCGAATCCGTCAAGGCGGCCTCCGATGTCTATGCGCCGGTTGATGGCGAGATCACCGACGCGAACGGCGCGCTGTCCTCGGACCCGTCGCTGGTCAACTCCGCTGCGACCGGCGACGGCTGGCTGTGGAAGATGAAGCTCGCCGACGAAGGCCAACTCGCAGGCCTCATGGATGAGGCCGCCTACAAAGCCCATATCGGTTGACATCAGGACCTATTGCCATGAACGCAGCACTTACCCCCTTCTCGGCCCGCCACATCGGTCCTGATGTAAACGACGTCAGAGCCATGCTTGCCGTGATCGGCGTTCCCTCCGTCGAGACGCTGATTAGCCAGGCCGTGCCGCAGTCGATCCGCCTCGATCTGCCGCTGACCCTTCCCGCGCCGGCGAGCGAAGCCGAAGCGCTGGCCGAATTGTCGGCGATCATGGCAAAAAACACGGTGCTGAAGAGCTTCATCGGCGCCGGCTATCACGGCGTCCACGTGCCGCCGGTCATCCAGCGCAACCTGTTCGAGAACCCGGCCTGGTACACCGCCTATACGCCCTACCAGGCCGAGATCAGCCAGGGCCGCTTGGAAATGCTGTTCAACTTCCAGACCCTGGTCACCGAATTGACCGGCCTGCCGGTGGCTTCGGCTTCCCTGCTCGACGAAGCGACGGCGGTGGCCGAAGCGGTCGGCATCGCGCTGCGCCATCATCGCGACAAGCGCACCAAGGTGGCGCTGGCCGGCACGCCGCATCCGCAGACGCTGGACGTCGTGCGCACCCGCGCCGAGCCGCTCGGCATCGAGATCGATGGCGAGACCATCGACGACAACACCGCCGCCCTGCTGGTCTCCTGGCCGGACACGTTTGGCGTCTATGGCGACCACAAGGCGGCGATCGAGAAGGCTCGCGCCACCGGCGCCGTGGTCGTCTTCATTGCCGATCCGCTTGCGCTCACGCTGACCGAAGCGCCGGCCAGGCTTGGCGCCGACATCGCCGTCGGCCCGATGCAGCGCTTTGGCGTGCCGATGGGCTTTGGCGGCCCGCACGCCGCCTATTGCGCCGTCTCCGACAAGCTGACCCGGCTGATGCCCGGCCGCCTCGTCGGCCAGTCGATCGACAGCAAGGGCCGTCCCGGCTATCGCCTCGCCCTGCAGACGCGCGAACAGCATATCCGCCGCGACAAGGCGACCTCCAACATCTGCACCGCGCAGGCGCTGCTTGCCAACATGGCGACCGCATACGCGATCTGGCACGGGCCCAGTGGTTTGCAGGCGATCGCAGCCCGAATTCATGAGCTCGCCAACGGCCTCGCAGCAGGCCTGAAAACCGCTGGTGTTTCCGTGCTCGGCTCAAGCCGTTTCGACACGGTGACGGCCGAAGTGAAGGGCAAGGCAGCTTCGATCGCCGCTGCCGCTGAAAAAGGTGGCCGGCTGCTGCGCGTCATCGATGCCGACTGCATCAGCATCGCCTTCGACGAAACCTCGACCGAGGCGGATCTCGAGGCTATCGCCGCCCTGTTCGGCGCCAAGTCCGGCGCTACTGAGGCCGGCGCGATGCCCGGCAAGCCGCGCGGCAAGGAGTTTCTGACCCAGCCGGTTTTCCGCGAAAACCACTCCGAGACCGACATGATGCGCCTGCTGCGCAGGCTAGCCGACAAGGATTTGGCGCTCGACCGCACCATGATCCCGTTGGGCTCCTGCACCATGAAGCTCAACGCGGCGGCCGAAATGATGCCGGTCAGCTGGCCTGCTGTCGCCAACCTGCATCCCTTCGCGCCGGCCAGCCATTCGGCCGGGTATCGCGCTATGGTCGGCGAGCTGGAAGGCTGGCTGGCGGAGATCACCGGCTTCGACGCCGTCAGCCTGCAGCCCAATGCCGGCAGCCAAGGCGAATATGCCGGTCTGCTCGCCATCCGCGCCTATCATCGCGCGCGCGGTGAAGGCCATCGCATCATCTGCCTGATCCCCCAGTCCGCGCATGGCACCAATCCGGCGAGTGCGGCGATGGCCGGCATGAGCGTCGTCGTCGTGCGTTGCCTGGAGGACGGCAATATCGACATGGACGATATGCGAGCCAAGGCCAACGAGCATTCTAAGAATCTCGCAGCTCTGATGTTCACCTATCCCTCGACGCACGGCGTCTACGAGGAAGGCGCGCGCCACCTGTGCGCTCTCATTCACGAACATGGCGGCCAGGTCTATTTCGACGGCGCCAACCTTAACGCGCTGGTCGCCCTGGCGCGGCCCGCAGACATCGGCGCCGATGTCTGCCACATGAACCTGCACAAGACCTTCTGCATCCCGCATGGCGGCGGCGGTCCGGGCGTCGGTCCGATCGGCGTCAGGGCGCATCTGAAACCCTATCTGCCGGGTCATGTCACGGAGGGCTCGGCGCATGCCGTGTCCGCTGCCCCGTTCGGCAGCGCTTCCATCCTGCCGATCACCTGGATGTACATCCGCATGATGGGGGCCGCCGGCCTGAAGCAGGCGACGGAGACGGCGATCATCTCGGCCAATTATGTGGCGACGCGGCTCGCGCCGCACTTCCCGCTTCTCTACAAAGGCAGGCACGATCGCATCGCGCATGAATGCATCCTCGACACGCGCGTCCTCAAGGAGAGCGCCGGCATCAGCGTCGACGATATCGCCAAGCGGCTGATCGATTACGGTTTTCACGCGCCGACCATGTCGTTCCCTGTCGCCGGCACGCTGATGGTCGAGCCCACCGAGTCCGAGCCCAAGCGCGAACTCGACCGGTTCTGCGAGGCGATGATCGCCATCGCCGGCGAGGCAGCGAAAGTGGCGAAGGGCGAATGGCCGATCGAGGACAACCCGCTGGTCAATGCCCCGCACACGGCGGCCGAAACCGTTGCCGGCCAGTGGACCCACCCCTATTCGCGGCTGGAAGCGGCCTACCCCGCCGGCGATGTCGATACAGCGGCCAAATACTGGCCGCCGGTCTCGCGCATCGACAATGTCGCCGGCGACCGCAACCTCGTCTGCTCCTGCCCGCCGCTGTCGGAATATCTCGGCGCCGCCGAATAACACTCTGGCCTGTCAGGCTGAGCGCAGGGCCGGTCCGTCGGCTTTGCCGTTGAGGACAAGCACGCGATTTCGCCCCTCGTTCTTGGCCGCGTAGAGCGCCCGGTCGGCCTCGGCCAGCACTTCATCCAGGCTGCTGCCGTCTTCCTTGCCAAAGCCAATGCCGCCGCTGACGCTGCTGCGCAACGGCCCGCGCGGCGTCGGCACCACTTCCGTGCCGAAGGCGACGCCGATCCTGCTGGCGAGATCGTAGGCCTTGTCTTCGGTCATCCGAGACATGACCAACGCGAACTCCTCGCCGCCCAGCCGGAAGGCGTCGACGCCAACCCTGTCATACTTCTTGATGACTGCGGCGAAACGGCAGAGCACCCGATCGCCGACGGGATGGCCATAGACATCGTTGGTTCGCTTGAAGTGGTCGAGGTCGAACATGGCGACCGACATGAACGGGCCGAAGACGCGCTCGCGATAGAGCGAGTTTAAAGCCCGCCGGTTCATCAGACCGGTCAACGGGTCGGTCAGGGTCTCGGCCTTCAGTTCGATCTGTGCCTGCAGATGATGCAGCGACAGCGTCAGCGCGCCGAGAGCCGTCATGCAGGCGACCGCCACGACCGAATTCAACCGCTCGGCCCAATTGTCGGGTGCGACGCCGAGCACCCACTGGCCCTTGACCAGAAGCACGGCGCCGCAGAGCCCGAAGGATACGCCGCAGACGCCGCTTAGCGCCGAAACGACCAGCAGAATGCCGCGATCCTGACCGCCCTTGATCCAGAACATCACCCCGATCGAGGCGAGCAGCACTGTTACCGTCGTATAGGTGAGGATGAAGCCGACACCATCGAAACCGAGATAGGTCACGCCGGCGCAGACAGCGATCGCGAGCATGGCCGGCAGGACAGCGCGGCTGTAATTGCGCACACCAAGATATTGCATGGCCGAAAGTGAAAGCGCCAGGAAACCGAGGCTGAGCAGCGCCAACGCTGCCTGACAAAGCAACGGACTGGGCTCCCTCGTGTAGCGCCAGAAGACGATGACGTGGGCGACAAGGACGAGAATGCCGCACGCAACCGTCAGCACGAAGCGTGCACGCGGCGCCGTGAACCAGATCACAAACATGGTGACGCTCAGGCATGTGCCCGACAGCGCAGCCGCCAGCAATAGCGAACTGAAATCCAGCATGGATGAGCGGCAACCTTTGGGATCTTCGATTTGTGGCGCATCATAGGCATGCAACCGGCCGGAGATACCGTTTTCGGCCGGTTTTCAAAGCAACCTGCCGACAGGGTTTACAAAGCGTCGACTGCCGTCCCGCGAAGCTCGGCACGCGAGTGTCCCTAGTCTCAGCCCTTGTTGAGCAGCGCCAGATTGGCGTTGATCACGCTCGGGTCGGCCATGCCGGCCCTTGCTTCCATGAGCAGCGCTCTCGCCTTCTTCTTGTTGCCGCGCAGCAGCTGCGAATAGCCCATATTGTTGACAATCTGCGGCTTGCGCCCGGCAACCTTCAAAAGCTGGTCGTAGGCGCGGTCGGCGAAGTCGAAGCGGCCGAGTTCGTCATAGGAGGCGGCAAGCCCCATCCATCCCTCGGCACTGTCGGCCTTCAGTTCCACGGCCTTGCGGAAATGCTGTTCGGCAAGGCCGTAATTGGCCTCGCGGAACTGCGCCTTGCCTTGCGCAAGGTCGGAGGTGCTGACGTCTTTTGCCACCGGTTGGATCGATGTGGTCTTGGTTTTGTCGACGTTGTCGGTCGTGCAGCCGCCGACCATCAAGACCGCCGCTAGCGCGGCCATTGCCGAGAAACTTCTGTGACGCATGCCCCTGGCCCCAATCGCCCGATTTACCGGGTCGTTCTCTGAGGAAGCAGACTACAACAGGGCGATTAAACTTCAGTGCGGAAACGCGCCTAAAATTTGGTTTCGGGCACAGAAGCCATTAACCAACCGAAGCCTATTCCGGCTCCAGCGCCTTGAGCCCCGCCGGAAACTGATAGCGCCTGCCGTCGTAGCGCAGCCGGTAGGTTCGTTTCATGGACCTGCCGGGATGGGACTGGCACTCGCCATTCTTGTCGACAGACGGATTGTCGGTGTCCAACCGCTCGAACACTGTGATGTCGTGATAGCCGTGATGTCTCGCCGGGCTCATCGCCAGGCTGACCCGGTTGGATTGAAAGGATCCTGCGCAATTGGTGTCGCCTTCGCCGCCAAAGCCGGCCACGATGATGCCGTCGAGCACCAGGCGCAGATCACCGCCGTGAAGGGCATAGAGCCGCAGGTCGGTTTCGCTGAAGGGATTGGGCCGCGAATGGCTCGCCATTTGGATGCGCAGGCCAAAGCCGGTGACACCGGGCGCCAGGCCATAGCGGCCGGTATCGAATTCGACCTTGTTGATGGCGATGGCATCATCGGTCATCAGCCCGGGCTGGAGCAGGCGCTGGCGCACCTGCCGGGTCTTCCTGTCGACGACCAGAAGGTCGACATCGCCGACATGCCCGTCGTCACTGGATTGGCTGCTGTCGATGAGCGGCACCGCGACCAGCAACAGATCGTCATGGGCAGGCCATATCTTGCAGACGAGGCCAAACGGCGTATCCGGGAGCGTCACGGCGATGCTGGTATGGGGTTCGAGCGTGAACGAGGCGCCGTCTGCGCTCTTTTGGGCCCTGGGATAGGCCTGTTGAACCAGGGCGGCAGCATCGCCGCAATCGTCGGCCGCGGCCGAGGCCGGCGACAGACTGGTGGCGGCCAGGCCGAGGAAAGCGGTGCACAAGACTATTCGCATGGACGGCTCACTCATTTTGCTTTGCGGATTTTGCCGAAGGAGAGCGACCGAACCGGCCGGGTTTCGACATCCAGATGAAGCGTAGTTGGAGTGAGTAACCGCAAGAAGCCGCCGGGCAATCCCCTAGGTATCTACTGAACCGCCGTCATTTTGACGATGATCGGGATGACGGCGATCATCAGCACCACCGGCAGGATGCACACCACCACCGGCACCGACATCTTGGCCGGCAAGGCATGTGCCTTCTCCTCGGCCAGCGACATGCGCTTGTGGCGCATTTCGTCGGAGAACACGCGCAGCGCCCCGGCAAGGCTGGTGCCGAGTTCCTTCGACTGCTGCAAAAGCGTGGCGAAGGAGCGCACCTCGTCCAGGCTGAGGCGGTCGGCGAGCGCCTTCAAGGCATCGTCGAGGCTGCGGCCGGCCCTGAGTTCCAGCGACACCAGCTGCAGGTTTTGGCTCAGCGACGGATAGGTCTTGGCCAGTTCCTTCGAGACCCGCTCGATGCCTGCCTCCATGCTCATGCCCGCATCGGAGCAGACGATCATCAAATCCATGAAGTCGGGAAAGCCGTTGCGGTATTCGCTCATCTTTTCCCGCACCTTCTGGCTGAGCACCAGGCCGGGCACGAAATAGCCGGCGGCTCCCGACAGGATGATGAAGGTCCAGCGGCTGGTCGCGGTGGAATCGGCGCTGCCCATCCAATGGTTGACCAGGAACGCGCCGATCGTTGCGCCCACCAGGCAGGCGAAGCGGATCAGGAAGAATGTGCCGATCGCGCGCGGCTCCATATAGCCCGCCTGGATCAGCTTCATACGCAACCGGGCGACATTTTCCGGATCGCTCTTGGCGTAGAATTCCTGCGCCCGCTTCACCGCCTTCTCGCGCACGGCGCTCTGGTTCTTCTTCGGCGCCGCCTCGGCCTGTTGGGGAGTCTTGCTGTCGTCGATCTTGAGCCGGCGCTTGAGATCGTTGCGGTCGCCTTTGGCTACCACGAGCGGCCATGCCACCGCGCTGCCACCCAACACCAGCAGCAGCGCGGCTACCGGCATCAGCGACGTCGGCGCCAGCGATGCAAGAAACTGGATCATCTGCTCCATCTCAGAACCGGAAGTTCGACATCTTGAACATGATGATGTTGCCCAGCATCAGCCATGTCACGGAACCGCCCAGCAGATACCACGTCTTCGGTACATCCCAGACGCTCTGATAGAATTGCGGCATCATCACCATGATGGTGGCGAACAGCAGTGCCGGCACCGCCGTCAGGATATAGGCCGACATACGACCCTCAGTCGAAATGGCGCGCACCTTGCGGCGCAGCTTGCCGCGTTCGCGGATCGTCGTCGACAGCCCGTCGAGGATCTCGCGCAGATTGCCGCCCGAACTCGTCTGGATGGAAACCGCGGTGACGAACAGCGGCAGATCCTCCTGGCCGACGCGGTCGAACAGTGAATTCAGCGCCGAAACCAGGTCGGAACCATAAGTCACCTCGTCGGAGATAACGCCGAATTCGGTGCCGATCGGATCGGACATCTCGCGCGACACCATCGAGATCGCCACCGGAACCGGATGCCCGGCCTTCAAGCCGCGCGTGATCAATTCCAGCGCCTCCGGCAACTGCACGCCGAAACGCTTCACCCGCCGGGCACGCTTGGAACGCAGCACAATCACCGGCAGCAGCGCTGTCAGCACCACAAACAGCAAAATGGCGAGCAACAGCGGCAGGCCGTACCAGAGCGCGACGAGCATCATGGCCAGCGCCACGCCCGTCGTCATCGTCAGGAATTTCGGCAACGGCATCACCATGCCAGACTGCGTGCGCAGCGCGCGAAAACGGTCGGGCGAGAAGAATGACGTGCCGGAATCGAGGCCGCGTTCCTTGCGCAGCTGAATCAGCACCTGTTCCTGGCTGATCTTGTTTTCCTGCAGCCTCATGCGCCGGTTGATGGCCAGGCGCTTGTCGCTGCGGCCGGCATAGAGCAGATAGCAGCCTTCGGCGATCATGATGCCGGTCAGCGCTGCCGCGGCATAGACGACATAGATCGGGCTGAAATTCTCGAACACCCGGCTACTCCTGCGGCCGGCCGGGTTCGAAATATTTGCCGGGGAATTCAATGCCCATATTGCGCAGGTCCTCGAGGAAACGCGGGCGAATGCCGGTCGCCTCGTAGTGACCGAGGATCTTGCCGTCGGCCTCCATGCCAGTGCGCACGAAGCGGAATATCTCCTGCATCTGGATGACGTCCCCTTCCATGCCGGTCACCTCGGCGACGCTGGTCACCTTGCGCTTGCCGTCCGACAGTCGCGTCAGCTGGACGATAAGGTCGAGCGCGCTGGCGATCTGACTGCGGATCGACTGCACCGTCATCGGCATGCCGGTCATGCCCAGCATCTGCTCGAGGCGTGAAATGGCGTCGCGCGGCGTGTTGGCGTGGATGGTCGCCATCGAGCCTTCATGTCCGGTGTTCATCGCCTGCAGCATGTCGAAGGCCTCCTCGCCGCGGCACTCGCCGAGGATGACGCGGTCGGGGCGCATGCGCAGCGCGTTCTTGACCAGGTCGCGCTGCTTCAGCTCGCCATGACCTTCGATGTTGGCGGGGCGCGTTTCCATGCGCGCGACATGCGGCTGCTGCAGCTGCAGTTCGGCCGCGTCCTCGATGGTGATCAGCCGTTCGTCTTCCGGAATGAAGGCCGACAATGCGTTGAGCATCGTCGTCTTGCCGGTGCCGGTGCCGCCCGAGATGATGGTCGTCTTGCGGGCGTGGACTGCAGCCGCCAGCACCTCGGCCATGTTCTGGGTGATGGCGCCGAACTCGACCAGCTTGTGCAGGCCGAGCTTGTTCTTTGAAAACTTGCGGATCGACACCAGCGGCCCGTCGACGGCGACCGGGCGAATGGCGGCGTTGAAGCGCGAGCCGTCGAGCATGCGGGCATCGACCATCGGCTGCGATTCGTCGACCCGGCGGCCGACGGCGGCGACGATCTTGTTGACGATGCGCAACAGGTGCGCCTCGTCCTTGAACGGGATATGGACCTGCTGCAGCTTGCCCCGTTTTTCAACGAAGCAGTTCTGGTGGCCGTTGATCAGGATGTCGTTGATGTCGGGGTCCTTGAGCAGCGGTTCCAGCGGGCCGAGGCCGACCATCTCATCGACGATGTCATCGACCAGCGCTTCAAGTTCGACGGTGTTGATCGCCATACGCTCCTGGCGGGTCTTTTCCGACACGAACTCCTGCACCTGCCGGCGCATCTCATCCTTGGGCAGGCGCTCCAGCGCGACCAGGTTGATTTCCTCGAGCAGCAGCCGGTGGATGCGCACGCGGGCATCGAGCACCTTGTTGGCGCTTTTTCCCGGTGTTGTCTCCGGCTTCGGCGGCAAGGCCTTGCGGTTCGTCGGGATGACCACGGCGTGATGCGCGACCGGCGCCGCCTCGGCCGGCTTCAGCGCGCGGACGTCACGGTTCTGCAGGGTCGAGAAGCGGCTGGTCATCCGGCTTTCCTCTTCAGGAGGCCCCTGCCGATGCCGAACAGCGAGCGCGATTTCTCCGGCGTCACCACGGCTTCTTCCGGCAGGATGATCCTCTTCAGATCGTTGACGACATTGGCGTTCGGGTCGATCTCATGCAGCGGCACGCCGCGGTCGACAGCTTCACGCACAAGCCGGTAATTGTTGGAGATGCCGCCGACGAAATGCTCGCCCAGGATTTCCTGGACATCCGCCTGCTTGATGCCGTTGTCGAACATCTTCTGCTCGAAACGGTTGACGATCACGTTCGGCTTCACTTCCTTGCCTGCCGTCTCGTAGACCGCCTGGATCAGCCGCTGCGTATGGCGCAGGCACGGCACCGTCATTTCGGCGACGATGTAAAGCTTGTTGGAGCCAAGCAGCACCGTTTCCGTCCACGGAAACCAGGTGCGCGGCATGTCGATGACGACGTTGTCGAAATAGGCCGAGACGAGATCGAGCATGCGCACCACGACGTCGGTCTTAAACGAGCGCATTTCCGACGGATGCGTTGGCGCCGCCAGCACGCAGAGCCCGCTCGAATGC
Source organism: Mesorhizobium sp. M0772 (assembly GCF_040320135.1). NCBI lineage: Bacteria > Pseudomonadati > Pseudomonadota > Alphaproteobacteria > Hyphomicrobiales > Phyllobacteriaceae > Mesorhizobium > Mesorhizobium sp. M0772. The sequence continues at coordinate 101,200 of NZ_JAMYPB010000003.1, forward strand.
TTGGACAGCATCACATCCAGCAGCTGACGGTCGAGGCGCTCGGGCTGGTTCTCGATTTCGGTGATGTCGAAGCGCGGCTCAAGGTCGAGATATTCGGCGCAGGCGCCTTGCTGGAAGTTGAGGTCGACCACGCAGGTCGACGCGCCGCGCGTCACCGAATGATGCAGCTGGAAGGCGGTCTGCAGCGCCAGCGTCGTGGTGCCGACGCCGCCGGCGGCCGGCATGAAGGTATAGATCTGCGACTCTGTGTTTTCCTCGCGCCCCGGCCCTTGCAGCGCGCGCACGACCGACCGCACCAGATCGGCGGTGGTGATCGGCTTGACCAGGAAATCGGCGACCTGGAGCTGCACCAGGATACGCACTGCGGCTGCGTTGAATTCCTGGGTGACGACGACCACCGGAACGCGGCCTTCAAGCCGGCGCATGATGCGCTGCAGCGACTCGATCTCTTCCAGCTTTGCCGCATCCATGTCGACGATGAGCGCGCCGAAATCGGCTTCCTGGACCTCGCCGCGCAGTTCGGTAATGTTCTTCTCGACGGTCGAAAGCTGGATCACCTCCGAGGCCGCGAACGCGGTGCGCGTATCCTGCGCAAAGGTCCGGTCGCTGGACACCAGCAGGATCTTCTTGGTCTTGATGCCGCTTGCCATTTTGTCAGCCTGTCAGGTCATTCCCGGTCAAATCACCGGGCAAATCAATCGGTTGTCGCTGTCGGTTGCACGGCCTTGGCAGCAGCAGCCTGGTCGGCGGCGTTGACTGCCGCCTCACTGCGCTGCGCCGGCACCAGCAGCCTGGTGTTCTGGACGCCGTATTTCCAGGGATCGACCATCTGCATGGCCGTATTGGCGGCCTGTGCGTTGCCGGCGGCAATCGTCGGTCCCTCGGAGCGGACATAGTCGTCGCTGGTGCAGCCGCCGGCGAGGCCGGCGATCAGCAGGGCGATGCATGATTCCACGCGCATGGCTTCAATCCTTCGGCAGGTCGAGGAAATGCCCGACGGTGGTGACCGCGGCCGGCTGTGCCGTACTGCCGCTGGCCATTGCCACTGCACGATTGGCTTCGGACGATTTCACTTCCTCGGTGTTGTTGAGGAAATAGTCGACATTGCTGGCCGGCTGCGTGCCGTCGGTCGGCTCGAGCAGCTTCTTCGACGGATCGACCGGCTTGACCAGATAGGGGGTGACGATGATCACCAGATCGGTCTCGCGCCGCTGATAGGATTTGGAGGAGAACAGCGAGCCGAGCACCGGCAGCTTGCCGAGGCCGGGAAGACGCGATGTGGTAATGTCGTTCTGTGACTGCAGCAGGCCGGCGATCATGAAGCTCTGGCCATTCTTCAGGTCGACGGATGTTTTGGCGCGGCGCACGATAAAGCCCGGGACCGAGATATTGCCGATATTGTAGGAGGCCGAAGCGTCGATCGAGGACACTTCCGGCGCGATGTCGAGGCTCACCAGCCCGTCCTTGAGAACCGTCGGCGTGAAGTCGAGGCTGACGCCGTATTTCTTGTAGCTGACGGAAATCTTGCCATTGTCCTCGGAGACCGGGATCGGGAACTCGCCGCCGGCGAGGAAGCTTGCCGTCTGGCCCGAGCGGGCGATCAGGTTCGGCTCGGCCAGCCGCCTGGCGAGACCACGTTCCTCCAGCGCCTTGATGGCGACGTCGATCGACAGGCCGTTGGACAGCAGCCGGCCGATGATCTCGCCATTGCCGGCTCCCGGCACCGTGCCAGGATCGAGGGTGACGTCGCGCCCGCCAATGCCGTAAGCGAAATTGGCGCTGTATTTGGCGCCGAGATCCTGTCCGGCCTGGCGATTGATCTCGACGAAGCGGACGTTGAGCTGAACCTGCTGCGAGGACGAGATGTTGACCGAATTGATCACTTCTTCATTGCCGGAGAAGCGGCTGGCGATCTTGCTTGCCTTCTCGGCGGCGACCGCGTCATCGGCCTCGCCCGACAGCACGACGCGGCCATTGGCCGAGCCGACCTTGATCTTGGCGTCCGGCACGCTGGCGCGAATGGTGCTGGCCAGCTGGTCGGTGTCCAGCGTCACCTCGATGTCGACGGTGCCGACCAACTGCTTGTTCTCGTCGAACAGCGCGATGCCGGTGGTGCCGAGATTGTTGCCCAGCACATAGAAGGATTTGTCGGTCAGCGGATTGACGTTGGCGATCTCCGGATCGCCGATGACGATCTGGTAGAAGGCGGCATTGGTCATGACCGTCTTCGGCTTGCCCTTGGCTACCTTGATCGACGCATTCGTTGTCGACGAGACATGGACGATATCGTTGTCGGCCTTGGCTGGCGCACTGAGGCCGAGCATTGCGGCCGCGGCCAGGCAAGCCCCCACCGCAAGCGCCCGCATTGGGCGCAGCCCTTTCGTAGTTCGAAATGCATGAAGTCCCGACATCTGTCCCGTCCCTCGCCCGGTCCCCACCGGCAGTTATTGCTGGTCCCGCGCAGGAACCTGGTATTCTTCGACCTGCGTGCCGCGCGTCACGATGATCGTCTTGAATTTCGGCTTCTCAGGCTCCTTGGTCGCGGCAGTGAACAGCGCGCCGGCAGCGGCCTGGACGCCGGAGGCGACCGATCCGCCGAAGGACGAGATGGTGGTGACGCCGTCCTTGGAGGCCCCTCCGTCTGCGGCCGAGCGGAGCGACAGCGACAAGGTGCCGACGGTGCGGGCAAGCGCCACTTTCTGCGCGCCTTCGGTCGTCACCTCGATGGTGACGGAATTGGCGATCTGCGGTGTGGTCTGGCGCTCGTCGGCGCCCTGCCCCACGGTCAGCACCTTGGCGTCGGAGACGACGATCTCGGAGGTAACGGTCGATCCGGCAGCGCCCTGCGCGTTCTTGGCCACTTCCTGGATTTCGCCCGCATCGCGTGTCAGCACCACGTCGACCCGGTCGCCCGGCATGACGAAGCCGCCGACACCGGCGATCTCGTCGGTGCGGATTGTCACCGCCCGCATGCCGGGCGTCATCATGTTGGATAGCGTCGCGCGGCCGTTCGGCCCCGACAATTTGCTGATCAGCACCGGCTCGTTGATCTCGATCGGCGACAATACCACGCGGCTGCCTTCGGCGAGCAATGCATTGACTGTGGTGAACGCGCCCTGCGGCACCGAATCCTCGGACCATGGGATTTCGCTGAGCTGCGCCCGGTCAAGCTCCATGCCGTAACGCAACGGCGCGTTGGCCACCACGATGGTCTTGAAGACGATCTTGGGGACGGCGGGCGCCGGGATCGACGCCGTTTTCTCTTCGGCATCGGCCTTGGCCTGGCTTTTCACCCAGAAATCCGCGGCAAAGATTGAAATCGCGCCGAAGACGGCAGCGATGCCAATCATCGTTATGGCCTTGCCCCTCACAACCAACCCCTGACATTCGTGGTCTTTTGTTTTGTTGAGGCGACGCTAGGCCGCTTTGTTAAAGATTCAGGAATCGCGGCCCCTCTCGCTGGACCTATTTCCGCCGGCTTGGTTATCGAAAGGTTTTAGGATAAGAAGGGTTTAATCCCCGAACGTAACAGGAACTTCCGTCGCTTGGCGCCGAAAAGCGTGGCAGTATCGACGGGTGATTCGCGGCACCGGATTCTATGGCAGGCATGGACGACAACAACGATCTTTTCGGCAATCTGGAAAAGCAGCCCCAACCGGCTCGGACACCTTCGCGCCCGGCCGACCCGCTGGTGCAGGCCACGAAGCGTCCTGCCGCGACCAAGGACGGCAGCGAGGGCTATAGCGCCGCCGACATCGAGGTGCTGGAGGGGCTGGAGCCGGTGCGGCGCCGTCCCGGCATGTATATTGGCGGCACCGACGACAAGGCGATGCACCATCTGTTTGCCGAGGTCATCGACAATTCGATGGACGAGGCGGTCGCCGGCCATGCCACCTTCATCGATGTTGAGCTGTCGGCCGACGGGTTTCTGACCGTTACCGACAATGGCCGCGGCATCCCGGTCGATCCGCATCCGAAATTCAAGAAGCCGGCGCTCGAAGTCATCATGACGACGCTGCATTCGGGCGGCAAGTTCGATAGCAAGGTCTATGAGACCTCCGGCGGTCTGCACGGTGTCGGCGTCTCGGTCGTCAATGCGCTGTCGGACCATCTCGAAGTCGAAGTCGCGCGCGGTCGCCAGCTTTACCGCCAAAGGTTCTCGCGCGGCGTTCCGGTGAGCGGGCTGGAGCAGCTCGGCGAAGTGCACAACCGGCGCGGCACCAAAATCCGCTTCCATCCCGACGAGCAGATTTTCGGCAAGGGCGCCGCCTTCGAGCCGGCGCGGCTCTATCGCATGACCCGCTCGAAAGCCTATCTGTTCGGCGGCGTCGAGATCCGCTGGAGCTGCGACCCATCGCTGATCAAGGAAAAGGACCAGACGCCCGCCAAGGCGGAGTTCCATTTCCCCGGCGGCTTGAAGGACTATCTCAAGGCATCGCTTGGCGACGACTTCCAGGTGACCCGCGAGATCTTCGCCGGCAAGAGCGAAAAACAGGGCGGCCACGGCTCGCTGGAATGGGCGGTGACCTGGTTCGGCGGTGACGGCTTCGTCAACTCCTACTGCAACACCATCCCGACCGGCGAAGGCGGCACGCATGAGGCCGGCTTTCGCAATGTGCTGACGCGCGGGCTTCGGGCCTATGCCGACTTGGTCGGCAACAAGCGCGCCTCGATCGTCACCTCCGAAGACGTTATGATCTCGGCGGCCGGCATGCTGTCGGTTTTCATCCGCGAGCCGGAATTCGTCGGCCAGACCAAGGACAGGCTGGCAACGATCGAAGCCATTCGCATTGTCGAGACCGCCATCCGCGATCCCTTCGACCACTGGCTGGCCGACAATCCGCAGGAAGCCTCCAAGCTGCTGGAATGGGTGATTGCGCGCGCCGACGAGCGGGTGCGCCGGCGCCAGGAAAAGGATGTGTCGCGCAAGAGCGCGGTGCGCAAGCTGCGCCTTCCCGGCAAGCTCGCCGACTGCACGCAGAACGCCGCCGCGGGCGCCGAACTGTTCATCGTCGAAGGCGACTCGGCCGGCGGCTCGGCCAAGCAGGCGCGCGACCGTGCGAGCCAGGCGGTGCTGCCGCTGCGCGGAAAAATCCTCAACGTCGCCAGCGCCGGCAACGACAAGCTCGCCGCCAACCAGCAGATATCGGACCTGATTCAGGCGCTCGGTTGCGGCACGCGCTCGAAATACCGCGACGAGGATTTGCGCTACGACCGCGTGATCATCATGACCGACGCCGACGTCGACGGCGCTCACATAGCCTCGCTGCTGATCACCTTCTTCTACCAGGAAATGCCGAACCTGGTGAATGGCGGCCATCTCTATCTGGCGGTGCCGCCGCTCTATTCGATCCGGCAAGGCGGCAAGGTTGCCTATGCCAGGGACGATGCGCACAAGGACGAGCTGTTGCGGACCGAATTCACCGGCCGCGCCAAGGTCGAGATCGGCCGCTTCAAGGGCCTGGGCGAGATGATGGCCGCGCAGCTCAAGGAAACCACCATGGACCCGAGGAAGCGCACGCTGCTCAGGGTCGATGTCATCGACGCCGTGGCGGCGACCAAGGATGCTGTCGACGCGCTGATGGGCACCAAGCCGGAAGCCCGCTTCCGCTTCATCCAGGAACGCGCCGAATTCGCCGCGACGGAAGTGCTGGATATCTGAGCGCCGGCCGACTCTTCGTTTTGACGCAGTTCCGGGCGGAAAACCGTTTCACACTTTTCCTCGAATTGCTCTAGCCTGCACTTCCGATACGGAGACCAGCTTGTGATCCGGGCGCGGCTGAAGAGCTACTTCGAAACCAGTTTGGCGGGCCTGACGCAGCCGACGCGCTCGGATTGGATTTTCGCCCTGCGCACGGTTTCGGCCGGTCTGATCGTGCTTCTCGCTGCTTACGCGTTGAAACTCGACCACCCGCAATGGGCGATGATGACGGTCTTCATCGTCGCCCAGCCGGTCGCCGGCATGGTGCTGGCGAAAGGTTTTTACCGGCTGCTCGGCACGCTGGCCGGTGGACTTGCGGCGATCGGCATCACCTCGGTTTTCGGCACCAATCCCTGGCTGCTGGTCACGGCGCTATCCATCTGGATTGGGCTGTGCACGCTGGTTTCGTCGCTGCTGCGCAATCCGGAAGCCTATGGCGCCGCACTTGCCGGCTATACCGCGATGATCATTGGGCTGCCGGCTTTCGGCCAACCGCATGTGATCGTCGATCTCGCTGTCGCGCGCTGCGCCGAGATCGTGCTCGGCATCGTCTGCGCCGGCCTGACCAGCCGGCTGATTCTGCCCAAGCTGGCCGCTGACGCCATCATCTCCAGGCTGAAGCGCAGCATCCTCGACCTTGCAACCTATGCAGGCGGCGCTTTTTCCGGCGGCGACCCGGCGACGCTGGCCGGCCTGCACCGCAAGCTGATCAGCGACGCCCAGATGCTGGCCGAGATGCGCACCTATGCCCGGCTCGAAGCCCCGAGCTTCGCCACCCGCGCCCATCCGGTCCGCCTCACCATCGGTCAGCTTCTGTCGGCGCTGTCGGCGGCACGCGCGCTGCATTCGCATGCCGCGCCGAAAAACGCAGCGCTCATTCCGGTACGCTCCGAACTGCAGTCGTTGGTCAGCGAGCTGGCAGCGACGCCCGAGGCGCTGGACGACACGTCGCCCTGGGTGACGCGGCTCGACGCGATTGCCGGCAAGGCCCGGCAAATGCCCGACGCCTCGACCGATCAGGGCGACGACAGGGTCGGCACCATAACCCGCCTCACCATCGCCGCCGATTTCGCCGAAGCCTTCAAGCAGGTGCTGCGCGGCCTCGACGCCCTGCGCGCACCGGTGACGGGCCCCAGCCGGAGCAACAGGCAGCCGCCTGCGCTGGTGGTGCACCGCGATTATCCCGGGGCTTCGCGCAATGCCATACGCGCCGGCCTTGCCACGTTGGCGGTCGCCGCCTTCTGGCTGACGACGAAATGGTCCGATGCGGCCGGCACCGTCATCCTCGTTGCCGTCGTCTCCAGTCTTTTCGCCGCGCGGCCTGACCCGGTGCGGGTGTCCTGGGGCTTCTTCAAGGGAACGCTGCTGGCTTTGCCCTTTGCCTTCCTTGTCGGCCAGGTCGCGCTGCCTGCCCTGCCCGGCTTCGGCTGGTTCACGCTGTTTGTCGTGCCGATCCTGGTACCGACGGCGCTGGGCATGGCCAATCCACGCACCGTCGGCGTGGCGACGGCGTTTGCAATCAATTTCCTCGCCTTCCTCAGCCCGCATCAGGCGATGACCTATGCCCCAGGCCCGTTCTTCGCCGGCTCGGCGTCGGTGCTGGTCGGCATCCTGCTGGCCATCGGCGTCTTCATCGTGGTGCTGCCGGTGGATCCATGGCGCGCGGCCAACCGCATCGTGCGCGCCATGCGCGAGGATCTGGCGCGGCTGTGTCTGCACGAGCGGGTACCGCGGCGTTCGGCCTTCGAGAGTCTGGCCTATGACCGCATCAACCAGCTGATGCCGCTCTTGCAAAATGCCGGCAGGAAGGGCGATGCGATCTTGGGCGGCGGGGTCGCCGCCGTTGCCGTCGGCCTCGAAATCCTGCGCCTGCGCGCCGCGCAGCAGAGCCCGTCCACTCCTTCCGACACCGCGCTCTCGATTGCCAATTTCCTGCGCGGCCTGGCGCGTGAACTGCTCTTTCGCGCACCCGGCGATCCGCAGACAGCAACTGTCACTGTGGCCCGGCAATATGCAGCCAGCCTTTCAGAGCGCAGCGGCGGTGCGGATATGCTGCAGATCGCAGCCTCGCTGCGCATCATCGCCGCCGCGATCGAGGATTTCCCGGATTTCTTCGCCAAGGACGGAGTTTAGGGCGTCAGGCCGCGGCTATCGCCAGCGCATGCCCGCGCGCGTTTTCCCGCAGCGCGTCGAGATGGATCGACTTGACCAGGCCGGCGAGATCGCCCTCGGTGGCCGGACCGCCGAGCTCCTTCAGCATCAGCCAGCTGACCTCCTGCACGCCGGCGAGGCGCTTGCCGTTGGCGACTTCGCGCCAGATTTTGAGCGCGCGCAGGATGATGCCGTGGGTGGAAGCGGCGAGGCCGGCGCTGCGGAACAGCGCCTGCAGCGCAACGTCCTGGCCGCCGGCGAGCAAGGCCCGCACCCGCTGCTCCGACTGCTGGCTGAGCGCAACCAGGGCCGAGCCGAAAAAGTCGACCTTGCCGTGGGCAATGGCACGGATGATGAAACTTGCGGTCAGGTCGCCGCGCAGGCGCAGATGTTCGATGAGTGCAGCATGTTCCTCCGCGCGCGTGCCTTCGACGAGCCGCACCGAAGCCTTGACGCAAGCATCGCGCGTTATACGCTCGGCCCTGGCCGCCCCCATCAGCGCCATCACCAGCGGCGAAGCCTTCAGCGTTTCGCCGAGCTTGACCAGCAGCATGTGCCGGCAGTCGGCCGGCAGCCGCACATCCGTGACCATTGCCTCGCGCAAATGAGCGATATGGCCATGCCGCTCGGCGATGCGGCGGAAAGAGAGTGAGGCTATATCGGCGCCGTCATTGGCGAGCAGCACGGCACACGCTTCCGGTTCGCCGATCTCGGCGATTGCCGCGGCAACCGCCATCGAAACGACCGGCCGGTCGGCGATCAGTTTTTGCGTCGCCTTGTGCCCGGCCGCGACGCGGTCGATCAGGTCGGCATCGGTGAGCAGCGGGGAGCGCGCCAGCACCAGGGCTGCCACTTCCGGCTGATCGGAGGCAAGCGCGCTGATGATCTGCAGCGGCGCGTGATGGCTCATCGACAGCGCTTCGGCCATAGCCAGCCGCACCTTCGACGAGGCGTCGTCGAGCAGCAGCGTCAGCGCCGCTTCGGCCGCGCAACGGTCTTCGAAAGGCAGGTCGGAATTGACGTAGGCGCGGGCCAGCGCGCTCGCCGCCGCGGCGCGCTCCGAAACTCTCGCGGTGTAGATCCATTTGAGAAAATGCGAGACAACCATACTGCCTGCTACGCCCCTTGCCGGAAAGCTTCCGGCCCCAGGAATGACCCTAGGCAGAAATGGTTTACGAACGGTTCACCATGTTTATTAACTGGCTTGCGGGCGGCATGGGCAGCGCCTATCAACCGTCAGGCAGCGGAGGAGAAAAACGATGCCCGGGCTTTATCTCGAAGAGTTCGTCGTCGGACATGTCTTTCGGCACACGCTGCGCAAGACCGTCACCGAAAGCGATAACATGCTGTTCTCGGTGATGACGCTGAACCCGCAGCCGCTGCACATCGACTTCGACTTCGCCGCCAAGAGCGAATGGGGCAGACCGCTGGTCAATTCGCTGTTCACGCTCGGCCTGATGATCGGCATTTCCGTCAATGACATCACCGTCGGCACCACAATTGCCAATCTCGGCATGAAGGAGACGGTGTTTCCGCACCCGGTCTTCCACGGCGACACCATCCGTGTCGAAACGACGGTGCTCTCAGTCAGGGACTCGAAATCGAAGCCGGACCGCGGCATCGTCGAGTTCGAGCATCACGCCTACAATCAGAACGATGTGCTCGTTGCCAAATGCACGCGCCAGGCGATGATGATGAAAAAGGCGGCGTGATGCGCTCGCTGCTGTTTGTGCCCGGGGATTCCAAAAAGAAACTGGAGAAGGGTTTTGGCGCCGGCGCCGACCTGGTCATCGTCGATCTCGAGGATTCGGTGGCGCCACAAAACAAGGCGACGGCACGCGACATCGCGGCACGCTTTATCGCCGGCAACCGGCAGCAGACAAGCTCCGCCATCTATATCAGAGTCAACGACCTATCGACCGGGTTGACCGACGATGATCTGGCCGCCCTGGTTCCGGTCAAACCCGACGGCATCATGCTGCCGAAGTCGAACAGCGGCCAGGATGTCCAGCAGCTATCCGTAAAGCTCCGCGTACATGAGGCCGAAAACGGATTGCCGGATGGCGCGATCAAGATCCTGCCGATCATTACCGAGACCGCTGCTGGGTTGCTGGCCGCCGCGACCTATGCCGGGGCAAGCGCCAGGCTTGCCGGCCTCACCTGGGGTGCCGAAGATCTGTCGGCGGCGATCGGCGCGCAGGCTGCGCGCGACGACAACGGCCGCTACACCGATGTCTTCCGCCTTGCCCGCACCATGACCATCCTTGCCGCCGGCGCAGCTGAAGTCGCGGCGATCGACACGGTTTTCCCCGCCTTTCGCGACATGGCCGCCTTCGAAGCCGAATGCACGGAGGCCGAGCGTGACGGCTTTACCGGCAAGATGGCGATCCATCCGGCGCAAGTGCCGGTCATCAACGCCGCCTTCACGCCATCGGCGGAGGCAGTGCAACGCTCGCAGGCCATCGTCGCGGCCTTCGAGGCGGCCGGAAATCCCGGCGTGGTCGGCATTGACGGCAAGATGTATGACCGGCCGCATCTCAGGCTCGCCGAACGGCTTCTGGCTCGCGCCAAGGCAGTCGGGGTTTAGTCCCGCGCCAGCACGATGACCCGGTCCTCAGGCAGGTAGGCCAGCGCTTGCGACTTCAACGGGTTGACGGTGACGCCGCCCAGAGCCCGCTCATCACTCTGCGCAGCGCGAACGCGCCTATGTCCGATGGCGATCTCGCCGCGCAGCCGCGCCGATTCCGCGATCGTCCAGAACGTCACCGGCTGATCGATGGCGACATAGTGGCCGACCGGACGCATGTAGATTTCGGAGCCCTCCTCGTCGAGCAGGTCATCGAAGATCGCGGCGAGATTCTGGTTCTCCGATGCCTGCGCCAGCATCAGGCTGACCAGCCGGTTGCTGACGACGAAGTCATCGGCCTTGGTCACCGCCGCCAACTCGCGGTTGCGCACGTCGATCATTTCGCTGACAATCGAGATATGCGTGCCGGCATCGTCTGCGATTTTGCGCAAATGCAGCAGCGTCACCAGCGTGCGCGTATCGGCGGGCTGCGCTGCCATGGTCTCGCTGTAGCCGAGGACGAGCACGTGGTCGTAGGAAGGCACGTCCAGGCTTGCCAGTGCTGTGCTGCTCGACGTGTCGGTGATCCGGCAGGAAACCGACAGATTGTCGCCGACGACCGGCAGCCCGGCAACTTCCTGTTCGAGGCCTGGCGTATCGGCGGCGATGGTCAGGATCGAACCAGGCGCGACATAGCGCGACAGTTCATAGGTTATGATCGGACCGCGCCGGTTCCAGCCAAGGATCAGCGTGCGCTCCGGCTTCGCCTCGATGGGCTGATGGCGAAGAATCGCCGCGGCATCGATCTTGGCTCCGGCGCTTCCCAGCTTGATGGCGGCATCGTCCTCGGCAATGATGATGGCGCGCATGTCCTTGCCGATTACCAGCTCCGACGGCGGGTTGAGATTGACGCGCCCCTGCTGGTCGCAGAGCCCGATCAGCGTGCAATGCTCATACGCCATCACTGCCTCGCCGAAGGTCTTGCCGGTGAGATCAGGCTGCTCGGTCGTGTAGATTTCGCAGCCGTCGAAATCGAGCAGCTCCGAATAGACGCCGCTGAGACCCGACTGCCGGCTCGAATGCACGACGATGCGCGAGATCAGCTGGTCGGCCAGGACAAGCTGTACCTCGGCCCCGCCGACGACGCGGGCGACCTCGGCGTTCTTTCCGTCGCGGATCTCGGCGGCGATGTTATAGGGCGCCGTGCGCCGGTTCGGGTCGTTGGCCAGCGCCAGCACCGTCTTGATCACCTGCGAATCCGGGTCGTCGCCGTCCGGCGACAGCACGATGATCGAGCGCGAGGTCTGCGGGTTGACGATGGCCAGATCGTAGAGGTCGGTCGGGTCGCCGCTGCGGCAGATGATGCGTGTATTGCCCAGTCTGCCGACTTTGGCGGCGATCTCGTCCTCCATCGCCACCTTGTCCATATTGGCCATGACGACAATGCGCGGATGGCGGCGGCTGGCATTGGCAATGACGAGTTCGGAGATGACGTCGAAGATCGACGGCGACCAGTTGAGGACGATGGTGTGGTCGCTCTCCAGCACCCGCGAACGGCCCTTGCGCAATTCATCGAGCTTGCTGTCGACGCCGGCGCTGAGCACGCCGATGAGGGCCGACACGACGAAGATGCCGGCGAGCGTGACAAAGAGCATGACGAGACGAAAGGCCCAGCCGGTGTCGCCGCCCATCGTGCCGGAATCGAGCGTGCGCATCAGCGATTCCCAGAATGCTTCGAAGAAGTTCAGTGGTTCGCCGCCCTCCGGCGCGATGCGGGTCACCGCAAGAAAAGCCGCGGCGGCGATGATGATCAGCAGCGAAGCGACGGCGAGCCAGCCGATCAGCGCGATCGGCCCGGCCGCCATGCTCTTGTCAAACCCATAGCGCAGCCGGGTTCGCAGCGAGTCTCGTTTCTTCATGTCGCCGGCGACCCCCAAAAAAATCCCCATGGTCGATGCGCCAACCCCCAACGCATCGCCGAAGCCGCTGTCTTAGCCTGTGTTTAAATAAAGGGGAATCGCTTTCGGGTGTCAGCCGTTCCACGGCCCCGCATAATCGGCATAGAGCTTTGCCGGATCGGGCCGCGGCCGTTCCGGCGCCGGTCCCTGATAGCAGCCGATATGGACGAAGCCGACAACACGTTCCTGTGGCGCCACTCCCAGCAGCGCCCTGCCCTCCGCCACGTCGGAATACCAGTTGCTGATCATGTTGGTGCCGTAGCCCAGCGCATTGGCTGCGATCATCAGGTTCATCGCCGCCATGCCGCCGGACAGGAACATTTCCCATTGCGGGATTTTTGGATTGTCCTTCGGGCTCGAGACCACGCCGATCACCAGCGGCGCACGCGAAAACCGAGCCAGTTCCTGGTTGCGGCGGTTTTCCGGCAGCGGTCCTTCGCGCTGTTCGGCGAGCGCCGCCAGCTTCCTGCCGATCTCGACGCGCGCCTCGCCGCGATAAAGGATGAAGCGCCACGGCTCCAGCCGGCCGTGATCGGGCACCCGGCTTGCAGCCGCGATCATGGTCGCGATATCGCCATCGCTGGGCGCCGGTTCCTTCAATTCAGGAATCGGTGCGGAGTTTCGGGTCAGCAGGAAGTCGATGATCGGCGACGCCATGGGGGCCAGGTCTCCTAAAGCACTCGATTTTGAGCTGAAGCGCGCCATTGCGGATCGGGGCGGCTCGGGCATTGGCGCGGGCGCGCCGGACGAAAGAACCTGTTGCCAAGGCGGTCGGACTCTTAAGCCTTGAAATTGCCACCGCCTTGGGCTTCAACGCAAGGCATGTTTGAGGGGACATCGCGCCTTTTCCTGATTTGGCTCGCCGTAGCGCTGTTTGCGCCGGCCTCGATGGCCATGGCGCAGAATGCCGACGGCATCGGCAATCTGAAACTCCCCGATATTTCGAGCTATGCACCGCCCAAGGGCGAGACGCCGCTGGCACTCGGTGGTGGCGGTGCCATAACGCTGTCGGCGCAGTTGACCGACAAGGGCGCCGACATCACGCGCGGCATCGTCTGGCGCGTCTTCAAGCCCGAGGCCGCCGGCGACGGCAAGCTGCCGATGGTGGCTTCCGCGCATGGCGGCAGCGCCGTGTTTCAGCTCGAACCCGGCAGCTATCTGGTCCACGCCTCATACGGACGCGCCGGCGCCACCAAGCGCATCACCGTCGGCAAGGACGCCAGGCGCGAAAGCCTGGTGCTCGATGCCGGCGGCCTCAAGCTCGACGCGGTGCTGTCGGGCGGCGTGCGTATTCCGCCGAAAAAACTGCGCTTCTCCATTTATGAGGGCACCGCCGAGGCCAATGGCGACCGCGCTTTGATCATTCCCGATGTCGAGCCGAACAGCGTCGTGCGGCTCAACGCCGGCGTTTATCATGTCGTCTCCACCTATGGCGCGGTCAATGCCGTCATTCGCTCCGACATCCGCGTCGAGGCCGGCAAGCTGACCGAAGCCACCGTCGAGCATCGCGCGGCGGAGGAGACCATGAAGCTGGTGCGCGAGACCGGCGGCGAGGCCATCGCCGATACATCCTGGTCGCTGCTCAACGAATCCGGCGATCCGATCAAGGAGGCCGTCGGCGCCTTCGCCTCGATGGTGCTGGCCGAAGGCCAATACACCATCATCGCCAAGAACCGCGACCGCATCTACCAGAAGGATTTCACCGTGGTCGCTGGGCAGAACCAGGAGATCGAGGTGCTGGCCACCGAGGCGTCGGCCATCGATCCCGAGGAAGGCGCCGACTAGGTTGTGGACTCATAAGCCCGAAGCCACAGCCGGACGGATCGACCTTGCGATTCGTTTCTAGGCACCGGTTGGAGTGGCCACGATCCGGCATTCGTGGTATGTTTTTGCGGCCTTGAAAGCATGACCCGTACCGCAGTTTGCCTTGGGAGATGCCAAATGCGCATGTCCTTGCTTTTCATTCCACTACTGCTTGCACCGATTGTATCGCATGCCGCCGGCATTCACGACGCCGCCATGAAGGGCGATGTCGCGGCGATCACGGCAGCGCTCGACGCTGGTGCCGGCGTCGATGAGAGCGACGGGCGCACGACACCACTCTATCTTGCGGTCAAAGGCGGTCATTTTGCAGCGGCAAAACTGCTCATTGAACGCGGTGCCGACGTCAACGCCGTCCCGGACCCGCGTTTGGGTCCTGCCCTTATTCTGGCTTTGGCAAAACGCAGGACCGATTTGATCAATCTGTTGCTGGACGGGGGCGCAAATCCAAATTCGAAGCGCAGCCGCGAAAACGCTATCCACATCGCGGTCAATCTCGGTTGCCTCGATTGCGTGAAAGCACTGGTTGAGGCCGGCGCGGACGTGAATGCGAAGACAAAGGACGGCAAGACACCGCTCCATCTGGCAAAATTCAAGGGGCAACGCGAAGTTGCTGACTATCTCATGTCGCACGGCGTCGTGTTGCCAACGCCAGCTCCGATCTCGATGAAGTTGGCTGCTGCCGATGTCGAGAAAGGCCGAACCTACTTCACACACGTGTGCCACGGTTGCCACAATGCCGAGCCACAGGGAGGGATCAAAACGGGACCGAACTTATGGGGCGTCGTCGGCCGCGACAAGGCATCCATGGCAAATATGCGTTACTCCGACACCTTGCTGGCCTTAGAGGGTGTATGGACGTACGAGGACCTGAACACATATCTGCTTGAGCCCATGCTCACCACGCCGGGTGTTTACATGGAGGTGCCTGGCGTCCCGGACGAGACCGAACGGGTCAACCTGATCGCCTACTTGCGTACACTCAGCGACAAACCGCTCCCACTGCCCTAGGAGCTATTGAGCAAAAAGGCCGAGGTTGTCGAAAAGTTGACCGACTGAACGTCGTTTATGAGTACACGCCCTAGTTAGCGTCTCTCAGGCTGCCTTGCGCATACGGCGCGGCAGGAAGTGGACGCGGCTGCGCGGTGCGTCGGGCGCCAGATCGAAGACGCCGCGATGAAGGCGATCAAGCAAGGTCTTGCGGTCGCGCAGCGGCTCCAGCTCATCCCAGCGCAGTACGTTGCCGACGCGAACGTCGATCGCTTTGCCGGACAGCCGCGCGAATTCGCGGATGAGCATTGAAAGGCGCAACGTCAGCGACGCCTTGCCGACGAATTTCGCCAGCCTTCCTTCGCGCTCCCCCATGTTCATCGGGCCGCTGACCAGATGGAACAGCCGGCCGTTCTGCCCGGAAAAATGCATCGGCACCACCGACGCCTTGGCGTCCTGCACGAGGCGCGCCGGAAACATCTTCCACGGCAGATCGCGCGCCCGGCCAAAGCCTCTCGGCGCGGTGGCGACGCCGCCGGCCGGAAATACCACTATGGTGACGCCCTCTTTCAACAGCCGCACTGCCTCGTGGCGCACCGCCATGTTGTTCTTCACCGCGTCCTTGGTCTCGGAAAAGTCGATCGGCAGCGAGTACGGTTCCATTTCGCGGACCTTCAGCAGATCCTTGTGGATCATGACGCGGAACGGACGCCCGAGCTGCTCGACCAGCGAAAGCACTGCAATGCCGTCGCCAATGCCGAACGGGTGGTTGGCGACGATCACCAGCGGCGTGTCCGGCAGCCCCGCCGGCGGCCACCGATCGGTGCTGCGCACCTTGACGTCGATCAGCTCCAGCATGCGGCTGAACACCCGCTCGCCCGTCGGCGCCACCTGACGGCGCCAGAAATCGTAGAGCGCGGCATACCGGTCACGCCCCGAGAGGCCTTCAATGGAATGGATGAACCAGCGCGTCAGCGCCGGCTGGCTCGCATTGGCGTAGGAGAGTTCGGGAAACGGTCTTTCCCGTATCTTCAGCTTGAGCATGGGGGCTCGTTACAAGGTTCGCGTGACAGGCATGTGAAAATGGCGGTGGATCGCTCCACCGCCATTTCTACGAAACATTGTTTGCTCAGGCCGCGCTTCGCCTGCGGTCGGGCGAAATAGCCTCGTCAGAAAGCAGCTTCAGCGCCTCCGCCAGCTTGAGCGATTCCTGATCGCGCGAGCCGAGCCGGCGGATGTTGACCGTCTCCTCCTCCGCCTCGCGCTTGCCGCATACGAGGATCACAGGAACCTTGGCCAGCGAATGCTCACGCACCTTGTAGTTGATCTTCTCGTTGCGCAGATCCGGTTCGGCCAAAAGTCCTGCCGCCTTCAACTGTGCGACGACCTTTCGCGCATAGTCGTCAGCATCCGAGGTGATCGTCGCCACAACCACCTGCAGCGGCGCGAACCACAGCGGGAAATGACCGGAATAATGCTCGATCAGGATGCCGAGAAAGCGTTCCATCGAACCGCAGATGGCGCGATGCACCATCACCGGCTGCTTCTTTTCCGAATCCGAACCGATGTAGAAGGCGCCAAAGCGTTCCGGCAGATTGAAGTCGACCTGCGTGGTGCCGCACTGCCATTCGCGGCCGATGGCGTCCTTCAGCACATATTCGAATTTCGGCCCGTAGAAAGCGCCCTCGCCCGGATTGATCGAGGTCTTGATGCGGTTTCCCGAGCGCGTCCTGATTGTATCCAGCACGTTGCCCATGATCGCCTCGGCATGATCCCAGGCCTCGTCGGTGCCGACGCGCTTATCCGGCCGCGTCGACAGCTTCACGCTGACATCGTCGAAGCCGAAATCGGCGTAGGTCGACAGGATCAGATCGTTGATGCGCAGGCACTCCGCGGCCAGCTGCTCCTCGGTGCAGAAGATATGCGCATCGTCCTGCGTGAAGCCGCGCACGCGCATCAGCCCGTGCAAGGCGCCGGACGGTTCGTAACGATGCACATTGCCGAATTCCGCAAGCTTTACGGGCAGATCTCGATAGGATTTCAACCCATGCTTGAAGATCTGCACGTGGCCCGGACAATTCATCGGCTTCAGCGCGAACACGCGGTCGTCGTCGGTGTCGTCGCCGGCCACCGTCACCTTGAACATGGCATCGCGATACCAGCCCCAGTGGCCCGACGTCTCCCACAGGCTCTTGTCGAGAACCTGCGGTGCGTTGACCTCCTGGTAGCCTTGCTCGTCGAGGCGACGGCGCATGTAGTTGACCAGATTCTGGAACATCTTCCAGCCCTTGGCGTGCCAGAAGACGACGCCCGGCCCCTCTTCCTGGAAATGGAACAGGTCCATCTCGCGGCCGAGTTTGCGGTGGTCGCGCTTCTCTGCCTCTTCCAGCATCGTCTGGTAGGCATCGAGTTCAGCCTGCTCGGCCCAGGCCGTGCCGTAGATGCGGGTCAGCATCGGGTTGTTCGAATCGCCACGCCAATAGGCGCCGGCCACCTTCATCAGCTTGAAGGCGTTGCCGATCTGCCCGGTGGAGGCCATGTGTGGGCCGCGGCAGAGGTCGAACCAGTCACCCTGGGAATAGATCTTGAGATCCTGGTCTTCGGGAATGGCGTCGATCAGTTCGAACTTGTAGCGCTCGCCCTTCTCGGCAAAGACCTTTTTCGCCTTGTCGCGCGACCAGACTTCCTTGGTGAACGGCTTGTTACGCGCAATGATCTCGCGCATCTTCTTTTCGATCACCGGGAAATCGTCAGGCGTGAACGGCTCGTTGCGGGCGAAGTCGTAATAGAATCCGTTCTCGATCACCGGCCCGATGGTCACTTGCGTTCCCGGCCACAGTTCCTGCACGGCCTCCGCCAGCACGTGTGCTGCATCATGACGGATGAGTTCCAGCGCGCGCGGATCGCTGCGGGTGATGATCTCGACCTTGCCGGACTTGCCAAGCGGGTCGGAAAGATCGCGAACGGTGCCGTCGATGGCATAGGCGACAGCCTTCTTGGCCAGCGACTTCGAGATCGATTCGGCGAGGCCCGCACCGGTCATCGCCGCGTCATAGTCGCGGACGGAGCCATCGGGAAATGTCAGGGAAACGGAATTCAGCATCGGGTATCTCCTATCCAGTCCCGCAAACGAGCGCGGGTGGTCGTGGTGTGAAGCCGGAGGCATCCGGCAGCGGGCGGGTTTTAGAGGCAGCACGGTGTGAGGTAAAGAGCGCTGGTAGTGTGTCAGTTTGAATTCCAGTTGGAACGTTGCCATTGGCCTCCCCGATCGGAACGACCAAGGACCGCCACTTTGCAGCCGTTCAAGGCTAGCGCGAGCTTTCACTCACTCGCGCAGGCCTGCCTTGCGCAAGTTCTCGCGAAGATGTTCCAAGTCACCTGAGTTCTTGTATGGCGCCATGTCCGAGGTCGTTCTCATCGTGATTGTGGCTCGCGGCTCCAGCTGCAAAATGTGCTCGATGACCTGCTGCGCTTCGTCTTCGCTCCCTAAAGCCGCGTAGCTCGCTGCCAGGTATAAGTGTTGGTATACGGTGTCGAGGGTTCGTAGACCTTCCAACGCCGCGATCGCTTCACGATATCTGCGAACGTCGTAGTAAATCTGGCCAATCTGTAGGATGTACCACTCGGGGTAGTGAGGGTTGAGACGCATGGCTTTTTGCGCCGTCTCAAGGCCTTCCTGTGCCCTCCCACAATAGCTTAGGCAGGAACCGTAATCCAACAGCACGTCGGCGTCATTTGGATTAAGCTCAAGGGCGCGTTGATACTCAACGATAGCGCGTTCGTATTGTCCGCAAAATAGGCAGTGCCCTGCGAGCGCATAGTGCCCCCATGCCTCGGCGTCGTCCCGTTCGATCGCCAAATTGGCGTATTTCAGGCCACATGCCAGTGAAGCCTCGGGATTCGCGCTCCAACCGTCGCTTGCGTCGATCATGTGCGTCCAAGCGAGCTTGGCAAACGCCTTTCCGAACTTCGGATCGAGTTCGCCTGCCTTCTCAAAGAGTTCCCGAGCACGCAAGTTGTCTTGTTTTGTGTAGCGGTTGAGAGACTCCATGCCGCGCACGAAATAGTCCAGCGCCTCAAAATTCCGCGTCCCCGCGACTTCCGGGCGCTCTTGCCACGCCTTTAACAGTCGGCCTCCGTACGCTGTGGCTAAACTGCCGATTATTCTTTCAGTGACATCGTCCTGCACGGCAAAGATGTCCTCGATGCCTCGGTCGTAGCGCTCTGCCCAAAGGTGCCGCCCAGTCTTGCCGTCAATGAGCTGGGCGGTAATCCGGACCCGGTCCTTCGACCTCTGTACACTGCCCTCCAAGATATAGCGGGCACCCAGCTCTCGGCTGGCATCCTGTATCTTCGTGGCTTTGCCCTTGTAAGCAAACGTCGAATTACTGGCGATGACGGAAAGATCGCGAAACCGAGACAATCCGGTGATGACGTTCTCTGTGATCCCATCCGCAAAGTAGTCCTGCTGACGGTCGTCGCTCATATTGACGAACGGCAGCAAAGCGATGGATGGCTTATCAGCAAGCGACGCCGGCGAAGTGGGCGCCGCTTCGGGACCGTCGAGGCGCACCGCATAAGCTCGCACGGGGCGTTCAATATTTTTAAGTATCTGCTCACCAATGTCGTCGAATTGCAGTTCAAGCCGGTTTCCGAGGTGATCTCGCACCGTGCCCGAAACCATAACACCTCCAACAGGAGCGATGCCTTCGAGCCTTGTCGCCACGTTCACGCCGTCACCCAACAGATCGTCATCCTCGACGATTACGTCACCGAGGTTGATCCCAACGCGGAATTGTATTCTTCGGTCCTCGGACAGTTTTGCGCTGCGACCCGACATGGCACGCTGCATGGCAACGGCACAAGCCACGGCGTTCACGACACTTGGAAACTCGGCGAGGATGCCGTCGCCAGTCGTTTTGAAGATGCGACCTTGGTGCTCGGCCATATTTGGGTCGATAAGGTGGGCCCGTATCTCCTTCAGATCGGCAAGTGTGCCGGCCTCGTCGCTGCCCATCAGGCGCGTATACCCCACCACGTCAGCGGCCAGAATTGCGGCAAGACGGCGTTGGACGCGTCCTTCGGTCATGTGGTGCATTGCTTTCAAGAGCAACAGGACCGGGATTGTAAGGGCGACGGTCGACAGAGTCCACGAGCCGGAACGTCGACTGATACATTTCCGCAGCGGTCATTGGCACAGCCGCCGGGATTTGTCGCGGCAACTCACTTCACCAGTTGCGGCAAATCCCTCAGGAACGCCCCGCGGGTCGCCGGGCCCTTCGGTGTGTCGATCGGTTTGGTATCGACGACCAGCCGGGCGAAGACGATCCGCCGGCCGCCCTTTTCGGCCCAGCCGACGAACCAGCCCAGCGAGCGCTTGTCGTTGCTGTTTCCCAGCCTGGTGCTGCCGGTCTTGCCCTGCACCGTCCAGCCGTCGGCCTGGAAACTCGGCAGGATGGCTCGGGTCATCTCATGTGCCTTGGCAGAAACCGGCATCTTGCCGGCGAGCAGCCGGCGCAGGAAGGCTGTCTGTTCGACCGGCGATATCTCAAGCGAGGAATTTATCCAGGATTGCGTGAGCCCGTTGTCCTTGTCGGCATCGCCCGAGACATCCATGTTGCCGTAGCCGAATTTCGAGACGTAGAGGGCAAAGCTTTTTGCGCCGAGCCGGCGCATGATCTCGCGCGAATACCATACGATCGAGTCGCGCTCCCAGATCGTCGGGTCGACGGCCTTGTGGTCGCGCTTCACGGCGTTGAACTCAGGCTTGTAATCCCAGCTCGGTGTATGCGCGTCGCTGAGGACACCGCTGTCGTAGCCGATCAGCGCCAGCGGCACCTTGAAGGTCGATGCCGGGCTGACGCGTTGGTCGCAGACGCCATTCTGGTAGAGCGTCTCGCCGCTCGCCGCGTCCTGGATAAGCGTACAGGCGACATCGCCAAGCGGCGCCGATTGCGCCCGCATCGGAAATCCCAAAAACCAGGCCAGCAGGAACAGGATCGCGGCAATGATGAAGGGATGGGTTTCGATCCGGCGCATGCGAGCTCTCTCCTGGGGAATGACCAGGAGCCGCTTAGCGAACTGTCTTGGCTCGATTTTGACTCAAATGCGCAGTCTTTGTGCAGCCCGTTGTTAACCCTACCGGATCGTAAAGAAATACGGCCTCGGCGATATGGGATGAGGCTGCTCTGGCGCTGCCGTCAGGCCTCGCGCTTCCTGCCGATCTGCCAGTAACGCCATGGCATGAACCAGACGTAGCGCGGGGCGAGCACCTCCGGCACGCGGTCGATGCCATGCGTACCGAACGGACCGCAGCGCAGCACGCGAAACAGCCCCATCCAGCCGCCGGCCCACAGGCCGTGGCGGGCGATCGCCTCATGCGCGTATTCGGAACAGGTCGGCAGATGCCGGCAGGAATTGCCGACAAATCCGGACAGCGTCAGTTGATAGAGGCGCACCAGCGACGTGCCGAAAATGCGGCCGGGTGTTTTGCGCCAGGGACTGGGCCAGTTGCGCCCGCGCCGGGTCCGTCCGGCGGCATGCACATGCCGATGCTGGTCGCCCACCGCAGTCTCTTTCCGAACGCGACCCGAAACCGGCTTCCGAGTCAGCTTGCGTTTCCAAACCGATAGATGTGAGCTTCGGCCGGCAAACGCAATCCTCTTCACTCACTCGCCTCTTTGTCGGCTTCAGGGTCGCGAGCGGCGAAAGGGATGCCGCTCCGCTGGAGCCGCCCAGCGGGTGGCCGGCCTTTGCTCGGTGCGCTGCACATGATGCTGCCTGTCGCCACGCCATTGAAACGTCGCGATCCGCATCACATCGCCAAAGATTTCCAGAAACTGGATCATGTCCGTGTCTCCTCTAAGAGCGGATTAGACGCCCACTGGCCTTCGCCTTCAAACGAGTATAATTTCCGTTTCGGATAACTCTGGGTTATGCGAATGAAGCGCGGACGGCTGCCACTGACGGCCTTGCGAAGTTTCGAGGCAGCCGGCCGGCAATTGAGCTTTAGCCGGGCCGCCGAGGAGCTGTTCGTCTCGCAGGCCGCCATCAGCCGGCAGATCCGCGAACTCGAGCAGTTCCTGCACCAGCCCTTGTTCCGCCGTCATCACCGCCGCGTCGAGCTGACCGAGGCCGGCCAGCGCCTGCTCGATCAGTTGGTCAGGAGTTTCGACGACATCGACAGGCTGCTTTCGGACCTGGTGGCGGCCCCGGCACAGTCGGTGGTTCGCGTCAGTGTCGAGCCGTCGCTGGCCTCTGTGTGGCTGTTGCCGCGGCTCAACCGGTTCAGCCAGTTGCGGCCTGATATCGACGTTTCCCTCGAGGTCGACCCAAGGCCGATCGAGTTCCGCAGCGATCAGCCTGAACTCGCCCTGCGCTTCAGCGCGCGCGCCACCTCATGGCCGCGCAGCGAGGCCGAATGGCTCGCCTCGACCGTCGATTCGCCGGTCCTGTCGCCGGCATTGCTGGCATCAGGCCCTACCCTCGAAAAGCCGCTCGACCTTGCCCGCTACACGCTGCTGCACGAGGAAAACCGCCAGGGCTGGGCGCGCTGGTTCGAGGCCGCCGGCGTCGCTGCCGACGCCATTCCGGCGCGCGGCCCG
The DNA here is from genome assembly GCF_040320135.1 of Mesorhizobium sp. M0772. Taxonomy (NCBI): domain Bacteria; kingdom Pseudomonadati; phylum Pseudomonadota; class Alphaproteobacteria; order Hyphomicrobiales; family Phyllobacteriaceae; genus Mesorhizobium; species Mesorhizobium sp. M0772. The sequence continues at coordinate 123,991 of NZ_JAMYPB010000003.1, forward strand.
ATGCTGGCGGATGTGTCGCTGTCGAAGCAGGCGGCCCTGCTCGGCCACGGCGTGGCACTGGGCGACCTGTTGCAGATCGGCGAGGAGATTGCATCCGGCGCGCTGATCAAGCCGTTCGACATCGATGTCGCATCCGGCGCCTACTGGCTGGTCGCCAGGAGTTTGAAGGACCTGGCGGAGCCGGCCATGGCCTTCGCCGACTGGGTGAGAAGCGAATTTGCCGAAAGCAGACGGGCGCAGCAAACCAAGGCATGAGCCCGGTTACGTGAGAAGCTCCTCGACGTGTTCAGCGCCCAATTTTGACAATTCACCGGCTGTTGGAGGAGCCGTCATGTACCAACATCACGCCGCTTGTTCGGCGCGTTTCTTCTCGATCTGACCGATGGCATCGACGACCGCATCGAAGGTCAGCATGGTCGAGGCATGGCGCGCCTTGTAGTCGCGCACCGGCTCCAGATATCTCAGATCGGCAAAGCGGCCTTGCGGCGGCGCGCCGTTTTCCTTGAGCATCTTCAGCATGGTGTCGCGCACCGCCCGCAATTCGTCGGCGCTGGCGCCGATGACATGTTGAGCCATGATCGAGGACGAGGCCTGGCCGAGGGCGCAGGCCTTCACGTCATGCGCGAAATCGGTGACGACGCCATTGTCCATCTTGAGGTCGATGGTCACCGTCGAGCCGCACAATTTGGAATGGGCCTTGGCCGTCGCATCCGGATGATCGAGCCGGCCGATGCGGGCGATGTTTCCGGCAAAACCCAGAATTTTCGCATTGTAGACGTCGTCAATCATATTTTTCCAATCCGTCGCCGCCAAGCGAACAGCGATTGCCGTTGTAGCGTCTTTCATTCGCTGCGTACGACCATATATAATGGTGGCAGTCGGGTATCGACAAGGCAACGCAAAGCCATCGTCCTTGCCCATTTCGTTCACGCCGCTTGCGGGCTGGAAACCGGGCGAGTTTTCAGCACCCGAAAGGTCGTGGTCCGTTCAACTCGTTCCTCCTGAGAGAGGAACTACGGGAGACGCCTTTATGGATGCCGTCATCAAGAAAATAATGCCCCCTTCCGACTATCTGGACAAGCCGGTCACCGACAGGCCGAGCGAAGCCGAGGTCGAGGCCGCCGTGCGCACGCTGTTGCGCTGGACCGGCGACAATCCGGACCGCGAGGGCCTGATCGACACGCCCAAGCGCGTCACCAAGGCCTTTCTCGAAATGTTCAACGGCTATGACATGTGCCCGGCCGAAGAGCTCGGCCGCACTTTCGAGGAAGTCGCCGGCTATGACGATCTCGTCATCGTCAGGGACATCCAGTTCCACTCGCATTGCGAGCACCACATGGTGCCGATCATCGGCAAGGCGCATGTCGGCTACCTCCCGGACGGCAAGGTCGTCGGCCTGTCCAAGATTGCCCGTGTGGTCGATATCTTCGCCCATCGCCTGCAGACCCAGGAGGCCATGACCGCACAGATCGCCGGCGTCATCCAGGACGTGCTCAATCCGCGCGGTGTCGCCGTCATGATCGAGGCCGAGCATATGTGCATGGCCATGCGCGGCATCCGCAAGCAGGGCTCCACCACGCTGACCTCGACCTTCACCGGCGTGTTCAAGGACACGCCCGAGGAACAGGTCCGTTTCGTCACCATGGTGCGCGGCCTCGGGGCGTAAGCCCCTCGCCGGCATCGCTAGATCAAGGACCGGCGATGTCGGCACTAACATTTCCCAAGGCTCCATCAGACAAGAAGGCTCTCGAAGAAGGCGCGGTGTTTTCCCCGCGCTTCGATGCTGCCGGGCTGGTCACCGTCGTCGTTACCGACGCCGCTGACGGTATGCTGCTGATGGTCGCGCATATGAATGCCGAGGCGCTGGCGCTGACGCTCGAAACCGGCATCGCGCACTACTGGTCGCGCTCGCGCAGCACGCTGTGGAAGAAGGGCGAAACATCAGGCAATTTTCAGACCGTCGTCGAGATGCTCACGGATTGTGACCAGGACGCCATATGGTTGCGCGTCAAAGTGTTGGGCCACGACGCAACTTGTCACACCGGCCGGCGTTCATGTTTTTATCGGACGGTGGGGCTAATCGGCGGCAAGGCAACGCTTGCCGACGATGGCAGCACGCCGCTGTTCGATGCGGAAAAAACGTATCGGAAGCCCGCGTGAACCATTCAACAGTCGCAAACCACTCATATTCACTATTCTCAAACGTCCTTCCTGTAGAACGGACGCGGGACAAGGGAGATCATGATGCTCGAGTGGGCGTCATTGCGTAGCAGACCGGACGTGCGGGAGGCCAATGGCCCCTCATCGTCCGGCGGGGTGCCTGACCCGCAACCCGCGGGCAAGACAGGCATTTCGCTCGCGCTGGGCGGCGGCTGCGCACGCGGCTGGGCGCACATTGGCGTGCTGCGCGCGCTCGACGAAGCCGGCATCGAAGTCTCGATGATCGCCGGCACCTCGATCGGCGCGCTGGTTGGCGGCTGCTATCTCGCCGGCAAGCTGGACGAACTCGAGGAGTTCGCCCGCAGCCTGACCAAGCGGCGCATCTTCGGCCTGCTCGACCTCAATCTGCGCGGCAGCGGCCTGTTCGGCGGCATGAAACTGGACGTCAGGCTGCGCGAGCACATGGCAGGCATCCGCTTCGAGGATCTGACGAAACCCTTCGTGGCCGTTGGCGCCGAAATTCGCACCGGCCATGAGATCTGGCTGTCCAGCGGTTCGCTGATCACCGCGATGCGGGCTTCCTATGCGCTGCCCGGCGTGTTCGAACCTGTGAATTGCAACGGCCGCATTCTGGTCGACGGCGCGCTGGTCAACCCGGTTCCGGTTTCGGTCTGCCGCGCCTACGAGCAGCCGCTGGTCGTCGCGGTCAACCTTCACTACGATCTGTTCGGCCGCGCCGCCGTCATCAAGCACAGCGCCGGCGAACTGCTCATCGAGAAGGACGCGCCCCGGCCAGGCCAGGCCAGCCCCGACCACCAGCCGCACCAGAGCCGTCTCGGCATCACCGGCGTCATGGTCGAAGCCTTCAACATCATCCAGGACCGGATTTCACGCGCAAGGCTGGCGGGCGACCCGCCCGACATGTCGCTGCAACCGAAACTCAGCCATATCGGCTTGACCGAATTCCACCGCGCGGATGAGGCGATCAGCGTCGGTTACCAGGCGACGATGGCGCAGATCAGCGAGTTGAAGCGGCTGCAGACGGTTCTCGCTTAAACCAATTCGGCAATGTCAGGCTTTGGCCGCATCGGTGATGCGGAACTGCACCGTACGGTTGCCGTTCCAATAATTCCCCGACAGCGAGCCGGCGACATGGATCGTGTTGCCCCTGTTCTTGAACAGGAATTCGCCCAGCGCGGTATCGACGGATCGAAAGGCGATGCCCTGGATGCGGCCGCCGCTTTCCGACTGCAGATCAGCCCGGATGTGGTTGGTGCCGACGGCCCGCGCGTCGGCCAGCCGATGGCGCGGCAGCGCGAACACCGGCGCGACATGGCCGGCGCCGAAAGGCCCGGCCTTTTCCAGCGCATCGAGCAAAGCAACCGTCGCGCCCTCGGCGGCGAGCGCGCCGTCGACGGCCAGACTTTCTTCGTCCTGCAGCCGGAACACTTCGGCCGCCGCGCGCTCCTCGAAGAAAGCACGGAGTTCGCCGAGCTTGCCGCGTTCTACCGTGATGCCGGCGGCCATGCCGTGGCCGCCGCCCTTGACGATCAGCCCGGCATCGGCGGCTGCGCGCACCAGCCGTCCGAGATCGAAGCCCGACACCGAACGGCCAGAGCCGGTGCCGATGCCATTGGCGTTGAAGGCGATGGCGAAGGCCGGCCGCCGCGCATGGTCCTTCAGCCGCGAGGCGATCAAGCCGACAATGCCGGGATGCCAATTGGTGCTGGCGGTGAGGATGATGGCCGGCCCGTTGCCGCCGGCAAGTTCGGCGGCAGCCTCGGCGCGCGCCGCTGCCAGCATCTCCAGCTCCATCTGCTGGCGTTCCTGGTTGAGCCGGTCGAGTGTCTCGGCAATGGTCCCGGCTTCAACCGGATCGTCGGTGGCGAGCAGCCGGCTGCCGAGTGCCGCATCGCCGATGCGGCCGCCGGCATTGATGCGCGGCCCAATCAGATAGGCGAGATGAAAGGTGCTTATCGGCTCACCGATGCGGGACACCCGCGCCAGTGCGGCGAGCCCCTCATTCTTCTGCTGCCGCGCCATCTGTAGTCCCTTGACGACGAAAGCGCGGTTCACGCCGATGAGCGGCACCACATCGCAAACCGTGGCCAGCGCCGCCAGGTCGAGCAACGACAACAGGTCCGGTGGCGATGCGTCGGGCAATCGGCTGCGCAGGACCCTCGCCGTCTGCACCAGAGTGAGGAAGACGACACCGGCGGCGCACAGATGGCCTTGCCCGGAAAGGTCGTCCTCGCGATTGGGATTGACGACTGCGGTCGCCTCCGGCAGCGGGCCGCCGACCTGATGGTGGTCGAGCACCACCACATCGGCGCCTGCGGCCTTGGCGGCATCGATGGAGACAGCGCTGTTGGTGCCGCAATCGACGGTGACGATCAGCGTCGCGCCGCGCGAGACCAGTTCGCGCATAGCCTCCGGATTGGGGCCGTAGCCCTCGAAGATGCGGTCGGGAATGTAGATCTCCGAAGGCACCGAGAAATGTGTCAGGAAGCGCTTGAGCAACGCCGAAGAGGCGGCGCCGTCGACATCGTAGTCGCCGAAGATTGCCACCTTCTCCTTGGCCATGACCGCTTCGGCGATGCGGGTCGCAGCCTTGCCCATGTCGGTCAGCGAAGCCGGATCCGGCAACAGATTGCGGATCGTCGGATCGAGGAAGCGCTCGGCCTGGTCCGCGGTGACGCCCCGCCCGGCGAGCACGCGCGCCACAATGTCGGGCACGCCGTGGCCCTGCGCTATGGCCAGCGCAGTCATGTCCTGCCGCTCGCTCAACCGGTGTTCCCAGGAAACACCGGTCGCCGACTGCCTGACATCGAGGAAGAAGCGTTTGTCGCCCGTCATAGGGAGCGTAGTCTACAGATTGTCATTTCCGGCAATATGCGACGGCTAAACAGGAAAGTCTCAACTTTTCCACCTCCTGGTGACGCGCCTTGATCTCGCGGCTCACGCCTCCGCCAGAACCCGATGATGATTGGTGGGTTCGACCTGAAATCTCAATCCGGCTCCAAATCAAAGAGATAGAGCATTATGGCGTCCGAAACCACTTTTCAGCAGCAGCATCAATCGGTTAAAGGAGAAAAATGACTTGGCCTAGCCCGCACGCTCGATGCGGATAACCTGCGGCTTGTCTGTGAGGTGGCCGTCCTTGGTGATGCCGTCGACAGCCTTGCGCACCGCTGCTTCCGTCGTCTCGTGGGTGACCAGGATCACCGTCTTTTGCGCGTCGGTCTCACCGCTGACGGCATGCTGGACGATCGATTCCAGCGAAATGTCGTTGTCGGCCATGCGCTTGGCGATCGCGGCAAAGACGCCGATGCGATCATGCACGGTCAGTCGGATGAAATAGCCGCCGGCATGGCTGCGCATCTGCGCCTTCTTGTAGGGCCGCAGTTCCTTGGCCGGCAGGCCGAACACCGGACCGTGCTGGAAGCCCGGCCGGCTCTTGGCAATGTCGGCGATATCGCCGACCACGGCGGACGCGGTGGCGTTGCCGCCGGCGCCGGGGCCGGAGAGCAGCAGCTCGCCCAGAATGTCGGTTTCGATGGCCACCGCATTGGTCACGCCATGCACCTGTGCGATCACCGACGCGGTCGGCACCATGGTCGGGTGCACGCGCTGCTCGATGCCGCTGTCGGTGCGCTGCGCGACACCGAGCAGTTTTATCCGGTAGCCGAGATCGGCGGCAGCGCGGATATCGGCCTGGCTGATATTGGAAATGCCTTCCATGTAGATGTCGTTGGCGGCGATCTTGGTGCCGAAGGCCAGGCTGGTCAGGATCGACAATTTATGCGCCGTGTCATGGCCCTCGATATCGAAAGTCGGATCGGCTTCGGCGTAGCCCAGCCGTTGCGCGTCCTTCAGGCACTCGTCGAAGGAGATGCCCTCGGCCTCCATGCGGGTCAGGATGTAGTTGCAGGTGCCGTTCAGGATGCCGAAGACGCGGGTGACCGAATTGCCGGCCATCGCCTCGCGCATCGTCTTGATGACCGGGATGCCGCCGGCAACTGCCGCCTCGTAGTTGAGCAGCACGCCCTTCTTCTCGGCGATTTCGGCAAGCGCCACGCCGTGCTTGGCCAACAGCGCCTTGTTGGCGGTGACGACGTGGCGCCCAGCCTCAAGTGCTGCCTTGACCGACGAACGCGCCGGGCCTTCATCGCCGCCGATCAACTCGACAAAGACGTCGATGTCGGCGGTCTGCGCCATCTTCACCGGATCATCGAACCATTTGGCGGCGCTGAGGTCGACGCCACGGTCGCGCTTGGCATTGCGAGCCGAAACAGCGGTGACGATGACATCGCGTCCGCACTGGCGCGTCAGCTCCGCTGCCTTGTCGCGCAGCACGCGCGCCACCGAGGCGCCAACCGTACCCAGACCCGCAATTCCAACACGCAACGCTTCAGCCATGCCCGGCGACGCCCCTCAAAAAATCTACTCGAATAAGATGTGCGGCGACTTTAGCGATGCCCGGCGAGCGGCACCACATTGTTCGGCTGCTTGGCGCTGGACGCCAGGAAGCGCTTGATGTTGCGCGCCGCCTGCCGGATCCGGTGCTCGTTCTCGACCAGCGCGATGCGGACATGATCGTCGCCATGCTCGCCAAAGCCGATGCCCGGCGCCACCGCCACGTCGGCGTGCTCGATCAGGAGCTTGGAAAACTCAAGCGAGCCGAGATGCTTGAACGGCTCCGGGATCGGCGCCCAGGCGAACATCGAGGCAGCCGGTGCCGGAATGGTCCAGCCGGCGCGGCTGAAGGCGTCGACCATGACGTCGCGGCGCTTCAAATAGACCTCGCGCACTTCGGCGATGTCGGCGCCGTCGCCATTCAGCGCATGCGCCGCCGCCACCTGGATCGGCGTGAAGGCGCCGTAGTCGAGATAGGACTTCACCCGCGTCAACGCCGAGATCAGCCGCTCATTGCCGACGGCAAAGCCCATGCGCCAGCCGGGCATGGAGAAGGTCTTCGACATCGAGGTGAACTCGACGCAGACATCGATGGCGCCCGGCACTTGCAGCACCGAAGGCGGCGGATTGCCGTCGAAATAGATCTCCGAATAGGCAAGGTCCGACAGGATGATGATGTCGTTCTTCTTGGCGAAGGCGACCACGTCCTTGTAGAAATCGAGCGAGGCGACCAGCGCCGTCGGGTTAGACGGATAGTTGAGGATCAATGCCAGTGGCTTCGGGATCGAATGACGGACACCGCGCTCGAGCGCCGGGATGAAGCCGTCATCCGGCTCGACCTGCAGCGAACGGATGACGCCGCCCGACATGATGAAGCCGAAAGCATGGATCGGATAGGTCGGGTTGGGGCACAGGATCACGTCGCCCGGCGCGGTGATCGCCTGCGCCATATTGGCGAAGCCTTCCTTCGAACCGAGCGTCGCCACCACCTGCGTGTCGGGATTGAGCTTCACGCCGAAACGGCGCTGATAATAGGCGGCCTGGGCGCGGCGCAGACCTGGGATGCCGCGCGAGGAGGAATAGCGATGCGTGCGCGGATCGCGCACCACTTCGCACAATTTGTCGACGATCGCCTTCGGAGTCGGCAGGTCGGGATTGCCCATGCCAAGGTCGATAATGTCAGCGCCGCGCGAACGGGCGCTGGCCTTCAGCCGGTTGACCTGCTCGAACACGTAGGGCGGAAGCCGGCGGACCTTGTGAAATTCTTCCATGTCAGTTCCAGACGATTTAAGATTGGCTTCAGCACAGTTGGCTTGGCTAGGCGCCCTTGGCAAAGACCGCTTTCGGCGCGCGATATAGCCTTATTTGCAGGTAGGGTCGAGGGCGGGATCGCATTTGGCTTCGATCTGCTTCAGCGTGTCCTTGCCATGGTTCTTCGCCAGCGAATTCAGCGCCGCCGGGCTGGTGGACGGGGCACCGCCGCCGCCCTTGGCCACTTGCCCCTGCTGTTCGCCCTTCAACTGGGCAAGCTTGGCCTGCGTCTCCTCAGGGGTGAGTTGCTTTGCCGCCACCTGCGGTGGGATGTTGAGATTGGGATAAGAGCCGGTGTCCTGCGCGCCCTGAGTCAGGCCGACATTCATCCCGTTGCCGGTGTTGGCGCTCGTGCAGCCACTTGCCGCCAGCAGCCCTGGCGCCAGACAGGCGATTGCAACCGCGATGCGGCAAAAGCGGCCTGCCCCCGAAAAAATGGTCTTGCCGGTGTTAATCGTCATATTGTTTTCCTGGCAGCCGGGGTACAGCGCATTGGACCCGGTCAGATGTCCCATGATAATATGTCAAGAAAACGCCTCGGGAGGAACCCCGCGAGCCATGTCCAAAACACCTGATTCGAGCAAAGCGGAAGATGATCAATCTTCGACCGTCGAGCAATATCTGGTGAAAGACCCGGAACGCTTTGCGTTGAACATGGCGCGCATGATCGAGCAGGCCGGCAAAGCCGCCTCCGCCTGGGCCGAGCCGCGCGAAAAGGGCGAGGTGCGCGATCATGTCGCCGAACCCGTGGTCGACATGGTCAAAACCTTTTCCAAGCTCAGCGAATATTGGCTGGCCGACCCGCAACGCGCGCTGGAAGCGCAGACGCGACTGTTCGCCGGCTACATGACGGTCTGGGGCAACGCCATCCAGAAGGTTAGCCCGAATGCTGAAGCGCCGGACGATGCGGTCAAGCCCGAGCGCGGCGACAAGCGTTTTCAAGACCCCGAATGGGGTCGCAACGCTTTCTTCGATTTCCTCAAACAGGCCTATCTCGTCACCTCGCGCTGGGCGGCCGACCTGGTCGAGCACGCCGAAGGCCTCGACGACCACACCCGCCACAAGGCGAGCTTCTACGTCAAGCAGGTGTCCAATGCCATCTCGCCGTCGAACTTCATCCTGACCAATCCGGAGCTGTTTCGAGAAACCGTCGCCTCGAATGGAGAAAACCTGGTGCGCGGCATGAAGATGCTGGCCGAAGACATCGCCGCCGGCAAGGGCGACCTGAAGCTGAGACAAGCTGACTATTCGCCCTTCGAGATCGGCAAGAACGTCGCGACATCTCCCGGCAAGGTGGTCGGCCGCAGCGATGTCGCCGAAATCATCCAGTACGATCCGACGACGGAGACGGTGCTCAAGCGCCCGCTGCTGATCTGCCCGCCCTGGATCAACAAGTTCTACATCCTCGATCTCAACCCGCAAAAGTCCTTCATCCGCTGGGCGATCGAGCAAGGCCATACCGTGTTCGTCATCTCCTGGATCAATCCCGACGAGCGGCACGGCGCCAAGGGCTGGGAAGCTTACATACGGGAAGGCCTGCAATACGGCCTCGACATGATCGAGAAGGCGACCGGCGAGAAAGAGGTCAACGCCATCGGCTATTGCGTCGGCGGCACGCTGCTGGCGGCCGCACTCGCACTGCTGGCACAGGAAGGCGACAACCGCATCAAATCGGCGACCTTCTTCACCACGCAGGTCGACTTCACCCATGCCGGCGACCTGAAAGTCTTCGTCGATGAGGACCAGGTGGCAGCGGTCGAGAAATCGATGAACGAAAAGGGCTACCTCGACGGCACCAAGATGGCGACCGCCTTCAACATGCTGCGCTCGGGCGACCTGATCTGGCCTTATGTCATCAACAATTACATGCGCGGCAAGGATCCCCTGCCCTTCGACCTGCTCTACTGGAACGCCGATTCCACCCGCATGGCGGCTGCAAACCACTCCTTCTACCTGCGCAACTGTTATCTTGAGAACAATCTGACTCGTGGCGTGATGGAACTCGCCGGCCGCACTGTGTCGCTGGCCGACGTCACCATCCCGGTTTACAACCTGGCGTCGAAGGAAGATCACATCGCGCCGGCCCTTTCGGTGTTTCTCGGCTCGCAATATTTCGGCGGCGATGTCGAGTTTGTGATGGCTGGTTCCGGCCACATTGCCGGTGTCGTCAACCCGCCGGCAGCCAAGAAATACCAGTACTGGACCGGCGGCAAACCGACGGGCGATTTTGGCCAGTGGCTCGCCTCGGCGGTGGAGCATCCCGGCTCCTGGTGGACGCACTGGCAGCACTGGATCGAAACCCAGGACGACACCCTCGTTCCGGCCCGCAAACCGGGCAAGCATATGAAAACTCTGGGTGATGCCCCCGGCACCTATGTGAAGGTCCGCGTGTAACGGCCGGCACCTTTTGCAGGTGCCTGTGTGTAACGGAATGTAATGTCTGGTGAGTTGACGGGCCGGCAAAACGGGGCGAAATGGTGTCGTCAACCTTCAAGAAGCCTCAATTGGCCTCCAACGAGCAAATAATTCAGAGGCTTGCAGAATTGACACAAGTCTCGTTTCCGGTTTGGGAACACAAGGTTATTGGATGTGAACGTTTCGACGCCGCACCAATAGCAGGCCGACCGGACACCGAGGGGGAATTTAGTTTTGAAATCAGTAGGATCGCGTCTCGCGGGGAGAGAAGGTCGCACTATAGCGGCAGCGCTTTTCTCCGTGCTTCTGGCGTCCTGCACCTCCGCCAGCGACCCCACAATGTCCGTCGGCATGCCTGGCTACAACGCGACCGCTTCTGACATCGCCGCGGCTTCCGGCGCCAGCCCTGCGGCGCCGGGCGATTCGACCGTGCAGGTCACATCCACCGGGCCGCAGATGATGATGACGGCAGCGGGCGATGCGACACTGCCCGAGCAGGTCGCCTATGTGCCGGTGGCCAAGCCCGGCACCGGCTTCCCGGTCAATGTTCCCGCCGGCTCCGAAACCATTGTCGGCCAGACGCCGCAGTCGCTGCAGCAGTCAGCACAGACCGCGGCCGCAACGGACGCCGTGGCGCAGAAGATCGCCGCCGCCGATGCCGGCGTGACCGCACCGAAAGCGACGGCAGCGGCACCCGCGACCAACGAGGTCTACGTGACCGCCGCGCCCCAGCAGATCGACACGCCGAAGAAGGGCTTCCTGGCCTCACTGTTCAGCACCACGCCAACCTCGGCGGCACCTGCTCCGCTGGTCAACTCGCGCTCGGGCGAACAGCCTGCGGTTGCTTCCCAGAAGGCCGTCCCGGCAAAGCCGATCATCACGCTAGCGTCAGCCAATTCCGCCGACAAGCCCTTGCAGCTTGCCTCGCTTGGCAACGAGAGCAACCACATCACCGGCAGCGATGCCTTGCCCGGCGTGCGCCAGACGGCGCTGTTCGAGATCAAGCGCAAATCCGGCCTCGACGACGAAAGCGACGTCGACCTGAACGAGGACGAGGGTTCGGGCGGCGCCTATCAGGTGGCCTCCGCCGCCGGCCTCGCCCGGCTGGCGCCCAATGGCCTGTTGAAGCAAAACGAGAGCGTCGACGTCGCCTGCCTGAAGCCGTCGCTGGTGCGTGTGCTGAAGACCATCGAAGGCCATTACGGCCGCAAGATGATGGTCACATCAGGCTACCGCGACCCGGCCCGCAACCGCCGCGCCAACGGCGCCAAGAATTCGCTGCACATGTATTGCGCCGCCGCCGACATCCAGGTTCCCGGCGTCTCCAAATGGGAACTGGCGAGCTACATCCGAACCATGCCCGGCCGCGGTGGCGTCGGCACCTACTGCCATACCGAATCCGTTCACGTCGACGTCGGCCCCGAGCGCGACTGGAATTGGCGCTGCCGCCGGCGGGGGTAGCATCCCCATTTCGGCAAACGGGCCGAGGGGCTGTTAGCAGCCCGCCGTTTTTTCCGATTAGCTATCAGCGACGTTCGAGATTAGCCGAGGCACCCACGACTGCGCGGCGCGTTCATCCAAAGATGTGCAACGACGCGAGGCCAGAAACCTGCGCTGGCTCACCAAACTGGCTTTTCTTGCCCCTCTTGAAAAAAGTTTCCGCATCTGGCGGCTGATGGGTTGCCGGTTGGCAACAACGCAATTATAAGCCGCTTCGTCTGAGCGCGCCCATCGTCTAGCGGTTAGGACACCGCCCTTTCACGGCGGTAACAGGGGTTCGATTCCCCTTGGGCGTACCAGATCTTTTCAGGAAAACAGGAAGCCTCGCGGCAGCCGCCGAACGAGCAGCGGCTGGAAGGGTGGCGCGGCGCATCGGTTGAAACGGCGAACAGCGGCTGCCGTGCCGAGGTTTCCCTCGGCGCCGGCAATCTCCGGCCACTCACCCCTGGTCGTGCGCTACCTGCGGCCAGCGCTGTAACGCCGCGTGACCACCCTCGGTCAGCGCGTAGACGCCGCGCTCGGCCCTGGCGAACCAGCCATAGACATTGTCCAAGAGGATGCTGGGCGCGCGCGGCGAAATTGCTTTCAGATCGCGCGGGCGTTTCGGCCCGTCGGTCATGGCTGCGGCGCAGGCCAGCGCATCCTGCCGGTAGGCGGTCATGATCGGGGCGCGCGAACCACCGCCGACCACCGGATCGCCGCGCCGGCGACGGTGTTCCTCCATCAGTCGGGAGCGGCGCTTCGGATCGCGACGCGGCGGCAGAGCCGCCGGGCTGAGCAGCAATTCGACCTCCCCCTTGCCGCTGACAGCCAGAAGCCCGAAGCCGAGCCGCCGGCACAGCGCGCGAAAACGGCGGTCGTGCTCGCGGCCTTTGCCACGCGCCGACATGCGCGCCGCCAGCCACACTTCGTCGCATGCCGCGGCGCGATCGACACCTTGCAGCACCAGTTCGAGGTTGAACTGCAATTTCAGTTCGCAGATGACCAGCACAGGCGGCTCGCCGTCGCGCACCGCCACGATATCGCAGTGGCCGACTTCGCCCTTGACCGTGAATTCCAGGCTCTCGAGAAACCGCTTCACCGGGATATAGAGAGACGTTTCCTGCATCGCGCAGGCATAGCCGATTCGGACCGGACCGGCACAGGGATCGCCGAGAGGCCGACGCCTTGCGCTAAACCGCCTCGATCCCACCATCTGCAAAAGCCATCCGTCAGGCAGGTTCTCCGGCGTGACGGTCCCGCCATAGCGCTCGACGATTTCCTTGGCGATGACCGACGTCGCCAGGGCCGAGCGCGACCAGTATTTCATCGCCTGTCTCGCGTTCAACAAGGCGCTCGCCGTGGCTGGGACGGCACGATCGACAGCGCAAGGCCCGAGATCGTCGACGCCAAGACCGGTCCACGGTTGGCCACAGTGAGCGCGTGTCGGTGCTCTGTTCGAAGCTAGAGGCGGGTGCGCGTCCGGCGCTGCCCTGGTGCGGCATCGTCCGCCTTGAAATGCATCTCGTCCTGGACCGCGGCAAAAAACCGGCGGACATCGTTGGCCGCCGAAGCCGCATCGCAGCCGGCCGCGACCGCCTTGTCGAGGAGTTCGCGCGCCGTGGCCTTCCAGAACGACGTGGCCGTGTCGCCGTGCAGTCTGCCCAGCCTTGCGGCGACCTCGCGCACCAGCACGGTCTGCCGATCTAGCGGGAAGGTACGCACATTGGCTGAAGACATGTTCTGCACCATGAAACCGACGCAACGAATCAGACGCTGCTCTATGGCTCATGCCTAGCTGTGAAGTCGGAAACGGAACCTTAACGCCGCGGAGTCCGCGCCGATTGGAACGAGTCGGTTGGCCGGCCTCCAGGCCAAGCAGAACTCTAGACCCTCAGGCCCCTCGCCTCGCCGGCGCGCTTGGCCGTAACCATCATGTCCCTGGCCAGCAGGCCACTGACCCGGCAAAACGCCATGAAGGCGCGCCATGCGTCCTCAGTCCTGACCACATCCACCGTGGCGCCGAAACAGGCATTGAACGCCGCTTCATAGACCTTGCCCTGTCGCTTCTTTGGCCAGTCATGCAGGATATCCAGCGCCTGTTCGACGCTGTATATTTCCTCTACCGGCAGCCCGGGCGCGGGCGCGATGCGCACCGGCACCTCGAATTGCAATCTGTCCATTCTATATCTCCCGAACTGGCGTCGACCACAGCAACGCCGTTCGTCGTCAAAAGTTGCTTTGGCTGCTTTTGCGCGAAAATGTGTCGTCAGTGCGATCTCGGCATTCGGAGGAGATCGCGAACCTGGATGTCATCTGAGCGGCCGCGCAAGCCAGGAATATCGCCAGTATCAGTCCATTGCCGGCAGTTCTTCCTTGAACCTTGCGGCTTGCAGTGCCAAATCTGGGGAAATTTTCTAACGGGCTGATATGCGCCGCCCGCTTACAGGCAAACGGACACTATGGTCACCTATCTCGACGCCGCCACGGCACCCCTCAGGAACACCGGCCAGATCCGCCTCTACGGCGAAGAAGGATTTGCCGGCATGCGCAAGGCCTGCGATCTCACCGCGCGCTGCCTTGATGAACTGGTGCCGATGGTCCAGCCGGGTGTCACCACCGAGACCATCGACCGTTTCGTCTTCGAATTCGGCATGGACCAAGGCGCGCTACCGGCGACGCTCAACTACCGCGGCTACACCAAAGCGTCCTGCACCTCGATCAACCACGTCGTCTGCCACGGCATTCCAGACAACAAGCCGTTGAAGGATGGCGACATCGTCAACATCGACGTCACCTACATCCTCGACGGCTGGCACGGCGATTCCTCGCGCATGTATCCCGTCGGCACCATCAAGCGCGCCGCCGAACGCCTGCTCGAAGTAACCCACGAGTGCCTGATGCGCGGCATCGCGGCGGTCCGGCCCGGCGCCCGCACCGGCGCCATCGGCGCCGCCATCCAGACCTATGCCGAGGCCGAGCGCTGCTCGGTGGTGCGCGATTTCTGCGGCCACGGCGTTGGCCAGCTGTTCCACGACGCACCCAACATCCTGCACTATGGCACCGCCTCGGAAGGCGTCGAGATGCGGCCGGGCATGATCTTCACCATCGAGCCCATGATCAATCTTGGCCGGCCGCATGTGAAAGTGCTGTCGGACGGCTGGACGGCGGTGACGCGCGACCGCTCGCTGTCGGCGCAGTACGAACACACGATCGGCGTCACCGAAACTGGCTGCGAGATTTTCACCCTGTCGCCAAACAAGCTCGACCGCCCCGGCCTGCCGCCGGTCAGCTGAAAACAAGATCGCCTCAAGCCGCAGCTTTGAGGCGCCGTCGCCGAAAAAACTCGACCGCGCGCTGCTTACCGCTCTAATCTGCCGTCGAAGCCTTCGGGGAGTGTGGGGGGTCGATGGGGAAGAGTGGCGACGACGAACGGGGGTTCTTCTCCGAGCGGTGGCTTGAACCACCGGCGAAGGACAAGACGCCCAAGGACAAACTGACCGAGACGCCACACTATCACGGCCATCGCGACCGTTTGCGCGAGCGCTTCGTTGCCGGCGGCGCAGACGCCCTGCCCGACTACGAACTTCTCGAACTGCTGCTGTTTCGCCTGATCCCGCGCGTCGACACCAAGCCGATCGCCAAGGCGCTTTTGGCGCGCTTCGGCACTTTTGGCGAAGTGCTTGGCGCACCGGTGGCGCTGCTGCAGGAGGTGAAGGGCATCGGCCCCGCCGTGGCCGTCGACCTGAAGGTGATTGCCGCTGCCGCGCAGCGCATGGCGCGGACCGAGGTTCGCGACCGCGAGGTGCTGTCCAACTGGACGCAGCTTCTTGCGTACTGCCGCTCGGCGATGGCGTTCGAGAACCGCGAACATTTCCGCATCCTGTTCCTCGACAAGAAGAACGTGCTGATCGCCGACGAGGTACAGCAGGTCGGCACCGTGGACCACACGCCGGTCTATCCGCGCGAAGTGATCAAGCGCGCGCTCGAACTGTCGGCCAGCGCCGTCATCCTGGTGCATAATCATCCCACTCGCCTCTTTTCAATCACGTACGATCACTCTTTAGCACGTTGATAGATATTGCTTTTTCGACTTGTCGCAGAGTCGGACATTGTGGCATATTGGGGTCGGTTTTAGGGGGATCGAAGCCCGTTTTGAACCCAACCACAGACCCCTACTACCCGTCAGCCGATCCCACTCGAAAGCCTACGGGAGACCCCAGTGCCAAGCCTTACCGATGGAGAGATTCGCCACGCTTTGAAGCAGGTCGAGGAGACCAGTAAGCAGCAGAACCTTGTCGATGGCGAGGGTCATGGAACAGGCCGCCTCGTTCTAGCGATAAAGCCAATGCCGACCCGCATAACGGCGGACTGGATGGCCCAGCAGTGGCGAGACCAAAAGCGTCTCAAGAAAAAGCTCGGGTCGTATCCGTCAATGAGTCTCAGCCAGGCTCGCGAGATTTTCAGACGCGACTTCGCCGACATGATCCAGAAGGGACGCAGCATCAAGATAGCCGGCGACACGCGACCAGGCACGGTCGCCGATCTGTTCGAGGCTTACGTCGCGTCGCTAAAGGCAGATGGAAAACCGTCTTGGAAGGAGGCCGAAAAGGGCTTGAACAAGATCGCCGATTCGCTCGGTCGCAACCGCCCTGCCCGCGACATCGAGCCTGACGAGATCAGGGACCTTATTCGCCCGATTTATCAGCGAGGCAAACGGTCTATGGCCGATCATGTTCGCAGCTATATTCGATCGGCATACAGTTGGGGGCTGAAATCCGAGCATGACTACCGAACAACCTCGGTCCGTCGCTTTCGTCTCGTCTACAATCCAGCGGCGGGCATTCCAACCGAACCGAAAAAAGTTGGAACGCGCTGGTTGGACGAGGAGGAATTTATCCGTCTCTATCGTTGGCTCGAATCTCCAGATGCGCCGGTCCACCCCCCTTACACGCGTGCCGTAAGAATTCTAATGCTGACCGGCCAGCGCGTCGAGGAGATCGCTCGGCTACACGTCGATCAATGGGATGCGGCCGAGTGCATTATCGATTGGTCCAAGACTAAGAATGGAAAGCCTCACGCCATCCCCGTGCCCAAGACGGCGGCGGAACTTATCGGGTCGATCAAGCCGAATGAATTTGGCTGGTTTTTTCCATCCGCGACCGACCCGTCCAAGCCGGTCAGCCATGGCACGCTCTATTCGTTCATGTGGCGCCAACGCGATCGCGAGGTGATCCCCGTCGTGACAAACCGCGATCTCCGGCGAACATGGAAGACGCTTGCCGGCAAGGCTGGGCTCTCAAAAGAGATCCGAGACCGATTACAGAACCATACTCTGCAGGACGTCAGTTCCAAGAGCTACGATCGCTGGAATTACATGCCGGAAAAGCGTGCCGCCATGGCGCGGTGGGACAAGTTTGTCCGCGATATCTTGGTGAAGAAGAAGCGCAAAGCCACATTCAAGGAAGCTGCGTGACGATTGCTATTCCTCTCCGGCATCACATCTGTGATCGCTGGCAGACGTTTAGAGCTTCCCCTAGAAACAGACCTCCGAAGGCAGAGGTCACAGGTTCGAATCCTGTCGGGTGCGCCATTTTCCACCACTTCAGAACAAAGCTGGGCACCAAGATAGAGACGGTAGCTCTGCGCCTAAAGTCGGTCGTTAAGATGACGTGCCCGGGTCCAACAAGCGGACGTCCGAGTGAACAGGTGAAGCGAAACGTCTGCCCGCCCAAAGCGACTTGCAGGACTGGAGACCGCGGCCATCCACCTCCACCGAGCCGCAATCACTTGAATCGTGGCGTCCAGCTTTCAATCAACTTGTCTTCGTCCTCTTCGTCTTCGTCGGCTTCGGAGCGCATGGACAAGCCCTTACAAGTCAGTATCGTGAGGCTGCGTCCGTACCGACCCAAACCGATGACTTCTTCCGTCACGCGATATGAACGATCACCGCCCATCCAGTCATTGAGATAGGCCTCTCTGGAATCGCTTTGGCCAGCTCGCTCATCATCCGGGCGAGTATTGAAAGAAGCCGTCAGCGTGGTATCCGGAACCGGCGCCCCTTTGCGAATGAACCTCAATCCCTTCGCTTGCCTCAGGCCATCCGACATGAAGCACCATTCCACGCCGTCGCCCTTAGTCAACAACACCGCAACTCCATCAGCAGTCAGCGTGACGTAACGTATGGCAGTCGCGGTTAGTGATGTTTCGCATTGCTTGCTCAGTGCCTCGACGCAAGCGAGGCCAGCATCATATTCGTCAATCGCGCACTTGAACGCTCTCTCCGGCATCAACAACGCTGCCGCGAAGTGATCCGCTTCCTGCTCGTAAGGATCGGAAGATTGGAACCCTGCGTATGAGATGTGCATCCCGCTATCGAGAAGCGCGTCCGAATGTCCCTCGATGCAGTAGTGCCCCAGTTCATGGGCAACGCTGAATCGTTGGAAACCACGGCTTGGAATTTTCGTAGCGTAGAGTATTCCGAACTCGTCGCCTGCCTTGAGGAGCATTCCTGATACGCCGTCGGCGGTATCCGGCTTTGCGCGAACTTCGATTCCCTTAGCCTTGGCAATCGCTATCGGATCGACCCATGGTCCTTCAATGTTGTTTGCGCGCAGCACTTGGGTCGCTGCCGACTCCGCAAGTAAGCGACGAGCCAGTCGCGGTCCCGCACTCATGTTTGATCGTTTCCGGAGTTGCGCTTCTTGAGCAGAAGCTCGACGAAATCCTGAGCTAGCTCCAGGTCTTGTGATGACAATTTGTGTAGATCACGGTGAAGTCGGCCAACTGTTTCCGCCGATGCGTCGGGTGTTTCGGAACGACCAAGCAAATAGTCCGTCGTCACGTCCAATGCCTTGGCCAGAGCCTTGAGATTATCGAAGGACGGTTTCCTAGGTCCCGATTCGAAATGCGAGACGGAAGCGGGCGGCAGACCCGCTTTGGCCGCCAGTTGGGCTTGGCTCAAACCCCGCAGGTCGCGCGCTTCTCTGAGCCGTTTGTTAAAGATTTCAGTGGCTTGGTGTTCGCCCATGGTGTCTCCGACATAAATAACTTGACATCTTCGCCATGAAAGGCAAACGATGGTGATAGTAACAAGTGTGCCATGACGAAATCGCAAGGCGCAAGTCAAAATTGGAGACAGCGAATGTCGAAGAATGATCGCTTTGTAGTGAAGCACGGCACGGATTGGGCGGTGAAGAAGGCCGGTTCGGCCACACCCGAAAGCGTGCACCACAAACAGTCCAATGCCGAACAGCAGGCAAAGGCAACGGTCCGCAGCCTCGGCGGTGGTGAGGTTAGAATTCAGGGCCGCGACGCGAAATGGCGCGACTCTGATACGGTCGCTCCGGGACGCGATCCTTTCCCGCCTCGTGACAAGAAACACTAAGCAAGGAGCATAGACATGGCGAACAGTAACAACAACGGTAATGGCGGGGGCAGCCCCGGCCACGGCGGCGGCAACGACCACATGATCACAATCTACGTGAACGGTACGCCCTATGAGGTCGAGAAGGGCCCCCTCTCCTATGCGCAGCTGCTGGTCTTGATCAGCGCGGCGCCGCTGCCGGAGAACCAGCGCTATGCGGTTCAGTATAGCAAGGGCAACAACGACAAACCGACCGGCACTCTTATCGAAGGCGAGTCCGTGCAGGTGAAGAAGGACATGGAATTCGATGTCACACCGGCTACTCGCTCGTAGCGATGATTTGCTCGCGCTTCGCAACGCGGGCTTTCATCTCGAAATCCGCAGCGGATACCTCCTGGTCAAGGATGTGCCCTACGTCACGTCCTCGCGCGAAGTCCGCGAGGACGGCGTTCTCTTCTCCAAGTTGGAGACGCAGGTCCTTGACGGGCACGAGCGCACCAAGAGGCCGGATGCTCACGTAGCCTACTGGACGGGGGAGCACCCGTGTCAGGCGGACGGCGCAAAAATCCGCGCCTTCGAGAATCCCAGTGCGCCACAGAACTTCGGCAAAGGCGTCCAAGCTGACTTCACCTTCTCGGCGAAGGCCAGCTATCGCGATTACGTCCACAAGATGCAGGCCTATCTCGGCTGGATTGTTGGCGAGGCGCAGAAGATCCGCCCGGAAGTCACGGCGCAGACCTTCCCCGTATACGCCACGGACGAAGACGATGACGATGTCTTCAATTACATCGACACGGCGTCAAGCCGTGTTCACGTCGGCGCCGATAACGAGAAGCTCGAAGAGCAGCGCGTCGCCATCATCGGCGTAGGCGGCACCGGATCGTACGTCCTCGATTTCGTGGCGAAGACTCGCGTCGCGGAGATTCATATCTTCGACGGCGACCGTTTCGACACGCACAACGCGTTCCGCGCACCGGGGGCGTGGTCGCTGGAAGAGCTCGAAAGCAAGAAATCCAAGGTCGATACGCTGGGCGACATCTACGGCAAGCTGCGCAGACGCGGCTTGATCAAGCACCCCGCAAAGCTGACCACCGAAAACATCGAGCAGCTTGAGGGTATCAACTTTGCCTTTCTGTGCCTGGATAACGGCAAGTCCAAGCGGGCAATCGTCGATTGGCTCCTTGAACACAACGTGTCGTTCATCGACGTCGGCATGGGCGTGGTGCGTGCGCCGACGGGTTTGCAAGGTATCGTGCGCGTCCTCACCTGCACGCCAGGCAAGAGCGATCATATCGCAACCCGCATGTCGTTCGGCGAGGACGATGAGGCGGAGAACGAGTACGCTACCAACATCCAGATCGCAGAATTGAATGCGCTGAACGCCGCGATGGCTGTGATAAGATGGAAGCGTTTGATCGGCTTCTACCGCGACGCCGGACGCGAGCATTATTCCAGCTACCAAATTGCAACCGGCGTAATCGCGATTGAGGAGACCGAGTGACGCGGCGCACAGCCATAGAGCACTGCTACGTCGAGTTCATCCCAAAGGATCTCAACGACGGCATGCTTTACATTTCCAACCGCTTTAAAACCGCATCTCACCTATGCTGCTGCGGCTGCGGCAATAAAGTTGTGACGCCCCTCAATCCCTCGAAGTGGCGATTGATCGATCACGGCTCGACGGTCTCGCTTGAGCCCTCTATAGGCCTCGGCGTTTTGCCCTGCAGATCACACTATTGGATCAGGCAGTCGCGGATCGATTGGTATCCGAGCATGACCTATGGTGAGACGCAGCGCGCGCAACGAGCTGATCACTACACCAGCCAAGTCTACACTGGCGAAATCAAGCCACCACCGCCGCCACCACCGCCGGTCCCGTCCACACCGCCAGGTTGGTGGCAACGGTTAATCGCCTGGGTAGCGACACTGTTTAAGCGTGCGAAATAACTGCCCCTGGTGCGAAGGGCAAGTTGCCGGAATCAGAAATTGATTGCGGCTACAATCACAAGCAGTGCCCAGTTTCATCCTGCCGGGCGCCACAGCTGTTGCGGAGGACTTGTCTCCTGTCGTCCAACTGCATCTCGACATGTTGACATGATCGCACTGCCATTTTCGCAGAGAATCGTCACCGCAACCCGCCTGGTAATTGCCACAACCAGTGATCGGTTTAGTAGGGAATGGGCGGTCTGACACAATCGCAATCGATGTACGGCTAACCTAGACACGCTGCCGATTGCTTCCGTGGTGCTTCCGCCACGTATTTCCCGACCCCTTCTTGCCGAAGCAGGTCCTTGCTAACCGCATGTTTTCACAGTATAAAAATGGCGCACCCGAAGAGGATCGAACTCCTAACCCCAGATTCGTAGAGATCGTCACTATGACGCCACCTTGCCCAATGAGCTAGGCTTTGGAAGATGCTGGTGTCTGGCCATCATCGAAATGGCATGTTTCTAGTGGGCATCTGAAGCGCTCTGCGAACCAAGGCCGGCCCGGCCCATGTCAGAGGCCCGATCAGGCTCGAGACGGCCTGCTGCATGCCCCAAGGTTCGGTACAATTTGCATCGTGCCTGCCTTAGCATCCTGCTTTTCCAGATCGATCAGGTCTGTCGCTATCGCCTGATAGCGCCGACAGTCCTCCTGAACGACGGATCGCTTCGGGCGTTCAAGAGGCAGGCTCCCGGCGATTTCCTTCAAATCATCAAGCACCGAAGCAATATGCGGCCAGGGAAAATCTGTTGGATCGTCGATGTCACGATCGGCGCCGACGATGATTTCGAGCTTGGCGACGACGCCGAGAAGCGATTTCGCCTGTATGTGGGGAAGTTTGTCTTGAAGCTTCAACGCAGCAGTCGTGGCCTCGACTTCCGCCTGGCAGGCGATCGAATAGCCAACCTGCCTATCCATCGCGTCAGCGGCCGAAGCGTCGAGAACGCGCCGCTCTAGGCGTTGTTGAAGTCGGCAAAGGACCTGCGAGACATGCTGTGCTCGCAGCCAACCTTGGAGCAGCGCAAGAGCCGGGTCTGCATCGTCGAAACGAACTTTCGCGTGCGCCCTCTGCCGTTGCCCTCGCCCGTACGTGACGCAAGGCAAAGTCGTGCTATTGTCGGAATCAGCCATGATCCGAGCTCCTCAACAGCTTTGGCGTGGCCAGGCCGGATTGGTGTTGCATCACCCATCCGGCCGCCAAGTGAAACCGAGACTACACACAGTGCATTATCTAAGCAACCAAAATCACCATAAAATGGTGATTTTATGAATCCGGTGCAGTGCCGTATGGCTCGGGCTGCATTAGGATGGGGTGTTTTAGACCTCTCAAAGGAAGCCAAAATATCGACCCAGACGATTGTTCGCTTCGAAAGAGGCGAGGCGTTGAAGCAATCGACTGTGGATCTGATAAGAAGCACGTTCGAAAGCGCCGGCATTGAATTCATTCCAGAGAATGGAGGCGGCCCTGGCGTTCGTCTGTCTCGCACTCAGAACTGACGCTCTTTTCGCCATGCAACAGGATCGGCGATCCATCGATTGACATCGGATTCCCGCCAGCCCGCCCCGTTGATGCTTATCTTGATCTGGGCCGGGAACGTGCCTTCTGCTATCTTGCGATAGAGGGTCGAGCGGGACAGGCCGGTGCGGTCAAGGACGGTTCTGAGGCGTATGATGCGATCCGGCTCGGGCATAGCTCACCTGCTTCTCGCTGGGTGTTGCCGACATCTGATGGGACAGACAGGACGGATCGAACGCTGGACACAATCGGATTTGTCGCCTTAGCCGCCTGTGGCGTGAAAACGGCGGCAAATCGGAGGATTGCTATAGCCCGATGCCGCGTCCCCTGCCGATACCATGGCTGAATGCGAGTTCCGCGCCCAAGCGCCGGCCGGAATCGATGTTGATGCCAAGCTCGCGCTTGCGGTTGGCAAGCAGGGATTCAAGTTGCGGATCGCGCTCGAGGCTCTTGGCCATGTCGGACATTGCCGAACGCGTTGACCTGTAGCCCGACATGTCGCCGGCCTGATATTGACGCTGGCTTGTCCGGCCGAGCTTTTGCCAGCGTTCCACGAACCGGTCTGCGCGGCGGCCCGGATCGTTGTCCAATCCGGTGCGGATTTCCGTTTCAAGCTGGAGAGCCAGCACGATGCGGTTGACCCGGCCGGCGCCCGCCTCACGGACAAGCTCGGGGCTTTTCACATAAGCCGCTTCGGCGTCACGCCAGCCATGCGGCCGAACCTTCTCGAACGCGCTGCGGGCGTCTCTCAGTTCACGCATCTGCTCGGGACTGCCCTGCCCATCCGCATTTCCAGTGCTCAGGATCGCATCGATCGCGCGCGCGTGACGCACAAGCGCGTTGGTGCGAGCGCGCCGCAACGCCGCTTCCGCGTCCACCGGTGCATCCGCATCGCGCTGCGCTCCCCTAGCGGGAGCTTTTTGCCCCGGCGCGGCGACGCCATCTCTGATCTGCGCTCCGACATTTTCCCCTCCCGGTCCACGCCCACGATCCTGGCCGGGCTCGACGTCTCCGGGCGAGCGCAGCCCCTCCAGCAGCCCGCCGATCCTGTCGCGAAGCGTCTCCGGAACGATCCGACGCACGATCTCGACCACACGCTGGCGGAAAGTGATGCCGCGCCGCTCGGCATAGTGTTGCGCCGGGTCGACCTGCTCGTAGTCCAACGCCATGTCCTTGGCACGGTCGCGTGACAGCGCACGAACAAGCCGTTCGCGGGTCGCGAAGTCGTCGCTGCCATAATGCAGTTCCATCCCGTCTCGATGACGCGATAGCGCAACATAACTCCCATGTGCGTCCATGCCCGGCGTTGCCAGGATATGGGTGCGGTCGACCGTCATGCCCTGCGCCTTGTGAATGGTCGCCGCATAGCCGTGGTCGATGTGGGCATAATCTTTCAGATCGAAGCGGACCGAACGACCGTCATCGGTGCGCACGGCCATGCTCTGTGTGCTGACTTCCTCAACGATTCCAAGCGTGCCGTTCTTGACGCGGAGGCCGCGTTCGTTGCGCAGGAACATGACCCGGTCGCCGCTGGCAAAAATTCTCACGCCGCGTTCGACGCTTATCTGAACGTCGTCGCCGAGATCTCCGGCAGCGCGCATGCGCTCGCGCGCGGCTTGGTTCAGCGCGCTCACCTCGTTGTTTGTGTGGGTGAGAATGATCCGGCTTGCGTCTGGCTCTGCCTGCCTGTCGCGATCCCAGCGCTCGACGAGTTGACCTCGCGCGTCGTCGCGCGTTGCAGCCTGATGCACCACGCCTTGCGCGTCGTAAGCGCTGATCGCGGCGCCGATCCTGCCGGTTGCCAGATCGCGCGTGGCATCACGCTGCCAGTCCTCGCGCTGCCGGCGCACTTGGCCGATCTCGGCGCCACCATGACGCTCATGGATCGAGCGGAATGCAGCGCCGGCTTCGATCGCCTGCAACTGCTGCGGATCACCCACAAGCACGACCTTTGCGCCAACGTCCGCCGCATGGGAGAGCACGCGCTCCAACTGGCGCGTGCCGACCATGCCGGCCTCGTCGATCACCAGAACATTGCGCGCGGTGAGCAGATCCCTACCCTGTCCCCAGCCATGTTCTAAGCTGGCGATGGTGCGCGAAGCAATTCCTGATCCGCCTTCGAGATTTTCAGCGGCAATGCCGGAGAGTGCCGTGCCTCGGACCTCATAGCCCGCTGCCGCCCATGCCTGGCGCGCAACGCCGAGCATGGCGCTCTTGCCCGTTCCGGCAAAACCGACAACGACACCAAGACCGCGACCATCGATGATATGCGCAAGCGCATCGCTCTGCTCGCCCGAGAAGACAAGCCCGCGTTGCGCAGCCCGCGCCAGCGCTGCCTCGCGATGTACGTTACTTACCGCGTGGCGCTCGTCCATGTCCATGCGTTCCGCAGCGCGGTGAAGGCGCTGTTCGGTCTCGATCATCTGCCTTGTGGTGAAACGATCTTCGCCGGATCGGTCCCTGCCGAGTTCAATCAGGTCGGGTGCGTCGCTGATGGCTGCCACGACCGCGTTGAACTGCTCCATTCCGTCACTGTGGCGATGCGCAAACTTCGCAATGTCCTTTCGGGTGAAGGTCGATTGCTGATGCGTGATGGCATCGAGCGCCACGGATGGATCGGCAATGATGCGCGCACCATTGTTGCGCGCGATGTCGCGATGCAGTTCGGCGCGATCTGCTTCAATGTCGCCAGCAGCAAAGCCGCCACCCTCGATGCGTTGCGCCGGTGCACCGATCTGCGTTTGCGGCTCCAGGGCAATGCCCTGCGCTTCCAGACTGCGATGATCGATGCGGGCATCGATGTCGAGTTCGGCAAGGCGTTCATTGGCAAGCTCGGCCCATCGCTCGCGCCAGCGCTCGACCAGTTCGGCGCGGTTCCAGTCACGAACCTTGGCGCCAAAGCCGTTCTCGTCCACGGCCCTCATGGTGAGCATGACATGGGCGTGCGGCTTGGGACTGCCGTCCTCCGCCCTGTCCCAATGCACATTGAGATCAGCGACCATGCCTCGGCTGACAAACTCGACTTGTACAAAGTCGCGCGCCAGTTCGATGCCTTGCGCCTGGTTCAATTCGCGCGGCAAGGCGAACTCGACCTCGCGGGCAAGCTGCGCATCCTTGCGCGCCTCGAACGCCTCGACGTCATTCCACAGCCTCTCGCGGTCGCGCCAGGCCTCCGGCGCATCCTCCGGCAACATCACCTCGGAATGGACGACACCGCGCTTGCTGGAAAAATCATGGCTGCGTTCGATCCGCTCGTCACGCAGCCGCGAAGCAGAGCGGTAGGCGGCCGACGCCACAGCGCTGCTCCCAGCCTTGCGGCCAATGACCTTGACGTGAAGATGATAGATCGCCATCGCGACAGGATGTGCGTTGGGAGTTGAAAGGAAGGAGGGATTCAGCCTTCATGCTGCAATGGATCTCGCGGGGTGGAGGACCCCGCACGCTGTATGACGCAACATGCGGCGATAAGCAGATGGGTGAGGAGAACCGGGCGCTTCCGGGGAACCGTAAATTAGCAGAACCCATCAAAGCCGAACGGGCGGGGACTTCCGACCCCGTGAGCGGTTCGGCCAGCGAGCTTGCCATGGCGAGGGAAACCGAACCGATGGCGGACGCCCCGTTTAGAGATGGAGCCTGCCGACTCGGAAGTGGGCGGGTCGATCTACGGATCGGTGGAGTGTTGGTCCGCGCTATCAGTACGCGGATTGGAGGCGCGCAGCTTGCTGTGCGCCAGCCTCGGCATGAGTTTGCGTGGCGCCGAGGCCGGATTCCACACGGGGTAGAGTCGGCGCCTAAAGCGAGCGAGAGATCAGTTGCGGAACCCAAGAACCTTGTCACCATCTCCGGCGGTTTCGAACGCCGGACGACTGAAGCGGCCAGTGACCGTGGTGCCGAGGGACGGAGCCTTCGTAGTAGTCCGAGGACGGGAAAGCCGTTCACATGGCGAAGGGAGGCAGTGGATACGGCTTGCAAGCAGGAGGCGGGCACATGTCCGGCGGGGTGAATATCCCGTTCGTCCTCGACATGCAGTGCAAACTGTATCGGTGGAGCAGCGACGAACCTGACAAGGTCTTTGCTGATCTGTTCAATCTCATATGCGACCGCAGAACCCTTTCCGAGGCTTGGCGACGGCTCGCCCGCAACCGCGGCAGCCGAACACCGGGAACGGACGGGATGACGCGTCGCACGGTCGAACAGCGTGCCGGTGGCGCAGCAAGGTTCCTCGACGAAATACGCGAGGCACTTCGCAACGGAACATATGACCCGGAACCCGTCAGGCAGCGGCTCATCCCAAAGCCTGGCAAACCGGGAGCATTCCGGCCACTCGGAATCCCCACGCTGACCGATCGCTTGGTGCAAATGGCCATGAAGCTGATCCTCGAACCCATCTTCGAGGCGGATTTCTATCCGACCTCGTATGGGTTCCGGAAAGGACGGAGCACCCATGATGCTCTGGAGCGAATCCAGAAGTGTCTTCACCCATCGGTCCGTGGACCTTCGGTCTACGACTACGCCATTGAAGGCGATATCAAGGGCTGCTTCGACGCAATCGACCATCACGTCATGATGGAAGGCGTGCGACGGCGCATCGGCGACCGTAAGGCGCTGAGGCTGATCTTCGCATTCCTGAAGGCTGGCGTGATGATCGAGGGGACCATCCGACATCCCGTCACCGGCTCGCCACAAGGCGGGATCATCTCGCCGATGCTGTCGAACATCTACCTGACAGCCATCGACGAACGGTACGGACGATGGTCCATGCGCCCCCGTGAACCGAGTAGCAGGGCGGCAGGCCGGCGGACTCTGGACCGCAAGAACGGCAAGCCGACATTCTACATGGTGCGATATGCGGACGACTTCGTCGTCCTCGTGGAAGGCACGAGGGAGCAGGCGGAAGCTGAACGGCAGGCGCTGGCGGAGTTCCTGAAGACGGAACTTCGTATGGAACTGTCGATGGAAAAGACCCGGATCACCGAGACCAAGGAAGGCTTCGACTTCCTCGGCTATCGGGTGGTGCGCACCAAAGCGCTCCGCACGGGGCGACTGGTCGGCAACCTCTTCATCCCGAGGAGCAAGCTCAACGACCTGCGCCACAGGATCAAGGTCCTGGTGAAGAGCATTCCTACCGGATGGCCGCTCACCAAAGTCGTCGGCAACCTCAACCCGATCCTGCTCGGATGGCGGAACTATTACCGATATGCCACGCAGGCGTGTCGGGACTTCAGCCATCTCGACAAATGGATTTGGGAGCGCGTTGGACGTTGGCTGCGTAAGAAGCATCGAAAGGCAACGTGGCGAGAGCTGCGTCGCCGCTTCACCGTCAACATCACGGGACAACGGCATCGATGGGTCGAAGGCACGAAGCGCCTGAGGCTCCTCCGCGACGGCGGAACCATGCGTTACCCTCACCAAAGCATCGAGAAACCGAACGGATGGAATGCCCAATCCCGGCACCGTCAGCGCGAGAGCGTGGGCGACTTCTGGGACGCGTTCTACCGCCTCACGTTGGACTGAGGCACACCCATGAGCGATCTCTCGCTCATGCACGGAGAGCCGGATGCAGGGAAACTTGCCTGTCCGGTTCGGGGAGAGGGATGGAGAAACTTGTCTCCGAAAGGGGAAGTAGCGCTTCATCTCTACTCCACCATTTGCACGTCAAAGCGCACGTCGGCACGACGTATAAGCGCGCCCTCCCTCGAAAAATTCTCGGGATGGACCAGCCCGTCCCGGACTGTCTCGGCAAGCTTGAAGCCTTCCGGCACACGCTCGCCTATCATTGCCGCATCGACAACCGATGGAGACAGCCATGCGCAAACCACGTGACTTCGACGCCGAACTGAAGGCGCTGGAAGACAAAGCGCGAGAACTCAAAACGCGAAAGGTGCAGCAGCTTGGCGAGCTGGTGATCGCCACCGGCGCCGATCAGCTCGGCAGCGACGAACTGGCTGGGGCACTGGTCGCAATCACTGAAACGAAAGACACGGCAAAGCGTGAGGCATGGGCCAAGCGTGGAGTAATGTTTTTCGAGAGCCGGTCCCGGCGAGTTGCTCAGGCATCTCAGCGCAACCGACGCAGCACTCCAGCGCAATCGGGCGGCACACCATCGGCGCCAAGCGGCACAGGCGCGCAATGACATGCGCGCGTGGCAGGTTGACCGCCGCAAGCGCACACGGCAGCTCATCGAACTTGGCGGACTCCTCGTCAAAGCAGGCATTGTCGAGTTCACCAATGACGATCGCGCTACCATCTACGGCGC
Organism: Mesorhizobium sp. M0772; assembly: GCF_040320135.1. NCBI lineage: Bacteria > Pseudomonadati > Pseudomonadota > Alphaproteobacteria > Hyphomicrobiales > Phyllobacteriaceae > Mesorhizobium > Mesorhizobium sp. M0772. The sequence goes on from NZ_JAMYPB010000003.1 coordinate 152,896, forward strand.
GTTGCTTCGGATCGCCGCAAAGCTGCAAAGTCATGAAGGCGAGCGAGCACAACGATTATGGACTGCGGAGGGTAGGCAGGCGTTCGATGCGGAACGGCGTGAAGGGCGGATGGGACGTCGAACTTAGCCAAAGTTGGCGCGAGCAACGGCTGGCACGAAGCCCCGAACAGCAGATCTCCGCCGACGCCCCTATCTCGCGCTTGCGCATGAAGCTTGCGCGATCTTCGTAGCTGCCGGCGACAATCTTCTCGCGCGAGCCTTGATACAGATGATGAAGGGCGCAAGGCTTGAGTAGGCGAAGCTCGTCAAAGCAGGCGCTGCCCTATGAGCAAACTTCAAAGGCCAGATCGTGTTCCCCTCGAAACCTCCCACGCCCCACAGATGCGATCATGCACACTGCGCGTCGATAGAAACTCTATAGCCAGGGTGCGAGCCAGCGGCACTGCTCTGCACAGCCGGAACGGGCTGAAAAGCGAGGGAAGCTCCTCGCTTTAGGTGATATCGGCAAAGGCATCCCAGCCGATGGGACGACAGAAGCGAAACTTACTCTTGTTATGTTGCGCAAGAGAGGTGGATTTGACGAAGAAACGTACTATTCGCGTCGTGGGCAGGGCAGAAAAATCAAACGTCGCTCAATTCATCCGATACAAAAAAAGGGAAATTATATGACCACTGCTCTCGAGCAAGGCAACCAACTGGAGACCGTGTCGATAACGGCTGACATTGTCGCGGCCTATGTATCGAACAATCCAGTACCGGTTGGCGAGTTGCCGAAACTAATCGGCGACATCCATGCCGCCTTGAATGGCATCGGCACGCCGGCGGTAGAACCCGTGGTAAAACAGGAGCCGGCAGTTTCGATCAAGAAATCGGTAACGCCGGACTTCATTATCTGTCTGGAAGACGGAAAGAAATTCAAGTCGCTCAAGCGGCATCTCCAGCATTTTAATCTGACCCCCGACCAGTATCGGCAGAAGTGGAACCTGCCGTCCGACTATCCAATGGTCGCGCCGAACTACGCGGCCACCCGCTCGGCCCTGGCGAAATCAATAGGGCTCGGGCGCAAGGCGGCGACGCCCACGTCTGCCGCGGCAGAAAAACGCAAACCGGCCGTGCGTGCGGCGGCAGCGAGAACCACTGCGGTGGCAATCAAGTCGCCCGTGAAGAAGGCGCGCAAGGCGCGAGCCAAAGCGTAACCTGCTGCATCTGACAGAGGCCTAGGCTGCGCCTGACCTGAACATGGCGAAGCCCCGCCTTGCGGCGGGGCTTCGTGTTTTGTCGGATCACTCTGCGGTGCGGCGGGGCCTCGCCGCTCCGACGAGGGGCGAGCAACTTGATCTTCAGCAATCTTCTTCGGGCCAGGGTGCGCGCCGCCTCTGCGGTGCGGTCACCGTAAGCATCGGCGACGAATGATAGCGTCGAGAGGTCAATGATGAGATCGTCGATCGCGCCCGCGAGGACACCGGACCTGCGGCCAAATTGATGAACGAGCGCTCGCGCTTCCTTCAGTGCCGTCAAGGCTTCACCCGCATCCAGCAGCGCCTCGATCTTATCGAAAATCTGCATCCCCGACACTCCCGCTTGCGCCTCACACGCTGAGGCCGATCGAATCGAAGGGAAACGATTGCAATTTCGCTTGAAAAGGAAGCGCTTGCCAAGGTGCTCGCGCACGAACATGACCAGGTCTCACGCGTCAGAACCTGTAGTTCAGTCCAATCTGCTGGTGGGCGTCGAAAGATGTCGTTTCGGAGCGCCGAGTGTTGAAGAGTTTGCACGACATACATCGCTAGCTGGGAGGTATCGCAACCAGGAAGCCGCTGGCCAGCAGATATTCATAAAGATGCACTAGAGGGGGTGCGGGGCGCAACTGGTCGGCAGTGATCCATTGCCGGCCATCGTCAACCTCCCATCCGCGTCCCAGCTCAGTTTCCAGCAGGGGAAGCAACTCCTCGCGAGAGCATGGATATGCCAGTACGCGTACGTTGGAGCCGAAAAGCCGCGCGATACCCTCGAGCAGGCGGCCTTCGAGGTGCTGGTACCTCACATCGTCGAGAACCCGTATCAACGCAGGCAGCGGCACGGCAAAGCGCAAAGGCGCCTGCGTGTATCGACGCACGAATGCGGTGGCGCGGTACAACTGGCGGTGCCGCATCATCATCGCCGCGCCCTCGCCCATTGCAGGCAACGGGGTATCAGAATCGACGATCATCAGACGCACATCGATGACATCCTTCACCTCAGGATTCCCAGCGACCTCGCGGCGGAGCGTTGCCAGGCACGCCGCAAACGCTTCAGGTGAAAGGTCGTCGCGCGGGTCGCTCGCCAACGGTGCGATGGCCACCGACTTCCTATAGAGAAACTCGTTCGCAGCGACGGCCACGCCATCACTATCCAGCGTCACCGCCTCAGCCCTGCCGTCGCGTGCCAAAGCCATGTGCAGTTCGCGCACGTCGCAACCCGCGAACGCGCGGCCTCCCATCACGATCTGATCAATTTCGATGCGATCATTTGCAAGGCTGTCAAACATCCTCGCGGGCAAATCGCCGGGGGCTGCCCGCTCACTCAGCAGCGCATGCAGCAGGCTCACACCGAGAATGCCCACCGCCTCCTGCTGAAGCAGGTTTGAATTATCGCGAAGGTTTACGTGGAGCAAGATGTGGCTCGCCTCAGCACGCGGCTGATCCTGAAAGCGGACGCCGATCCAGCCATGGCAATCGTTGGTGCCCGCAAAGTTGCGGGCGGCGATGGTATCGGCGAAAGCAAACAGGCGCGTATCTTTGCCACGCGTGTCACCGATCTGTTGCACAAGCGATTTCCATTCATGATCAAGCATCGTCTCAAGCCGTGGCCTGGACACATAGCGTGTTCCGGAGCCGTAGAGGTCGTCGCTCACTTCCTTGTCATAGGCTGAGACGGTTTTGGCCACCGTGCCAGACGCGGCGCCAACGCGCAGAAACCATCGCGCCACCTCCTGACCCGCACCGATCTCGGCAAACGAGCCGAAACTCGTTGGGTCGAGATTGACCTCCAGCGCCTTCCGATGGGTGTCAGCTGCGGCGTTGTCCGATCGACCAGTCGCATGGGCAGTATCATTCATTGCGGATCTCTGCGGTGGATTGCGGTTGCGTCTCAATACTGCCGCCCAATGCCAGGTGCAAATTGATCCCGCTGGGCGAGTTGTTCGGCGGCCAGCGGCGTGGCTGCGCCATTCGACAGGTTGCCGCCCGCTCTTCAGCATTTGTCGAAAAAGGCCCTGCGATGCCCAGTCCTTGGCGCTTTGTTCCCACCTGCGAGCCTGTTCCCAGGTCAAGAACCACGCCCGGGTGACGGCACACCAACACGGATCAACCTCGAAAAATCCGGCGACAGGCCAGACTTCCGCGCACGGTCGCCTATGTGGGCTAGCTCCCTTAAGGTCAACATTGGCAAGCGGGTGTCGAGCGCACCCCGGTCGTAGGCATACTCGGGAAGATAGCCGTTAACGATAAGGCGCCAGTCGAGGGGAACGGCGTCACCGACCGCTCGCATCATCTTGACGATCGTCGTCGTGCAGTTCGTCGTGATGGAGTTGTAGAACGCAGGCGTCGCGGCAAGCGCATTTGCATCCGAGACGTATTCCAGCAGAAGCGCCCGGGCCGCGTCCGGCGACGCTCTCAGGCGATAGATCTGGACATCCTCTCCCCGAACATTTGATCTCACGCCGACCACGTCTCGCTCGTCGGCAGCGATAATGACCAGGGGATTGCTCTTGAACAGGTCTGCTACGGGCGAAAACTTGCCACCGACACGACGCCGCACCTCAATGGACCAGGCAAGATAGGCACCGTCGGAGAAGCCGAAGCTCATGATGACGTGGGCCATTTTAGGTCCAGCCCAATAGGACATGAAGAGGTCGGCGCTCTGAACGGTGGAAAGGTCGTAGGTCCGGTCTGTCCAACGTTCGGTGAAATCGGTGTCGCTGCGCCATTCGAAGTCGCGCACGTCTTTCAGCGTCAACAAATTTCCGTCGAGTGTCCCGGTTACCTGACGGGCGACATCTGGCGCCCACCCGGCGTCGGCCGGGGGCTTGATGGTGCTCCACCAGACCAGAACCGAAGCGAACGCGCCGAGAAATAGGACGAGCGCCCTGAAGCGAAAACGGCTGAAGATGGCCATGACGGTGCCAATACCGAATAAGATGAAAACGGCGCAGGCCACAGTCCGTCCAAGCTCTGCCAAGGGCAGACGGTACCAGATGGCAAGTCCGGCCCAGGCCGTCAAAATTGCAGCGGCTAGTGACAGGATAATGGCGAGCGATATCCGAGCGATGCGATGCACCTTCCCTCTAGCGTAAAAAATCCACAGACGCGTCGCTGCGGGGCGGCGGGCATCAATAAACTTTGCTAGCCTCACTTCTTGCAGTGCTTCGCAGGGGTCGAGGGTGACGTACAACTCTTGTTGGCGTTGCCGGCCTGGGTGTTTGGAGAGCCGGTCAAGTTCTCGACTTCACTGCCGTAGTTCTCCCTGGTGTTTTGATCGACCACTGCAACGGGTGCAGAAATTACCAACCCTGCAGCGCTGCCAGCCGCCGCCGCCGCGCCGGTCGTCGCCTGCACGATCGTGTCGCCAAGGCCCACCCTGCTGTCGGTCAGGGTCTGGCCAGCAGCCATCCGCGCTCCAATCAACTGAACGATCTGAGGAGACGAGGCGAACTTGCCGTGATTCAGACTGTCGCCCGATTTGACCTTCGTCAGGTCGATAACGGTTACATTTTCGCTGGCAAGTTCCTCCTTGTAGGGAGCCTCTTCCGGATTAATCGATCCAAGCCGCGGGATATTACCCCAGACCCGCCGTGAAAATGCGAGCGCACGGTCGTCCTGCGAGACAAAGAGGGTGAACCGCGGATGCTGTTTTCCCATGTCGGCAATCTGCGTGCGGAACACATCGACATCGACATCGGGTGCGGCCAGCATGACGTTCTTGAACTTCGCCGGCAGTCCGCCATTGCGGATGGCCATTTGGCGCAACGATTCCAGGGCAAGCCAATTACCCATTGAATGGGCGAGGATCGAAACCTCTTTTACTTCGGGATCGTGGGCCAGGTATTGGAACAGTGTCTCGAGCGCATCTCGCGTGTAGTTCGTGCTTTCGCGATCGTAGCCATAGGCGAGTGTACTGCCTCGGGAAGGCCATGTGACCAAAATGGGAGCGCTGTCGGTACCGGTATCCTTGGCAATCTGCGCAAAGCGATAAAGAGAGTCCTCGAAGCGGTTGTTGAAGCCATGGATAAAGACCAGGACACTGTGGTCCGGGCTCTTCCTGACGGAGGCGTGCAGCCATGCCTTCGCGCCGTCGCGTGCTAATTCGTCGGCTTTCACCACTGCGAAATCGGTAGCCGGGTTTGAGGGCAGCCTCTTGGGCCAGGCGACCTCGCCGACCTTCCGGACCGACGCCGGCGGGATAGATACCGTAATGTCCGCAAATGAAGGATCGCTTCCCCGCTCGCCCGTATACATTTCGGCCGGGTTGGCAGAACGGGCGCGCGTCGTCGTCACCAGCATCTCCACCTTGCTTGATGACGGGGACGTATCGGCCACCGGCAACAAAACATTCTTCGGGCGAGACGCGCAGCCGAGAAGCAGGCCGACCAATGCAAATGCCAGGAATGCGTTTGTGGCACGCCCGACTTCTAATTTACTTATAACGCAGGTTCCCAAAACGCCCCCCAAAGTGTACAACCTCGACAAGGTGGTTAGTACCGTTGTCGCCAACCGATCAGTCGATGCAGATTGCCACGATAGTGGATCCGAGGACTGCTGGGCATGCCGCTCCACACTGCCAAATGAAGTATCGGAATCTTCTGTTTTTCGCAACTGCTGGCGTCGAAACGTACTCGTTACTTGATGCGGGCCACGCCACCCGAAATCTCTATGGATTCCGACCCGGTCAGGGCTCCGAGATCACCATTGGGCCAGGTGACGAAACAGCCTTTTGGGCAGAATTCCACGGTTTCACCTGCGTGCAACGCTAGCTTCATCTTGCCGCTGCCTTGTGTCACGATCAGCGTGCGGATCTCGCTGTCCTTATTCACCACGCTGGCTGCCAAAGCCGAACCACCAACGGCAAGAACAGCAATGGCGGCGACCAGCGACTTCCACATTTTACAATATCTGTTTCGACACGGCCTCTGTTGCTTTTTGCAAGGCTTTCTCGCCCGTTGCAGTGAACGATCCCAGCCGATTCCAGCAGGGTCGTGAACCACCAGTTCTGTTTGATCATGAAGTTGAATTTGGAAGCAGCCTAAGATCGGCAACAAGGCATAGGGTTTCAGACTGAAGCTAGTCACCGGTCACCTGCCATTTGTCATCGGGATTGAACACCTTTATCCCTCGGGCCACGGCCTCCGTGTTCGGCCCTAGATCGGCCTCGTAGACAATACCTTGCTGATTGACCTCAAAGGTTTTGACGCCCGTTTCCGCATACTTCACAGGCCAGGCCAAAAGCGCGAAACCGGCCATCATGTTGCCGTTGATGACATAGTCGTAGGCGCCCCCGGCGATCTTCTTGCCTTGGCCAGTCAGGATGCGGAAGCGATAGCCAAAATAGCCATTGCCTTTCTTCGCCTTGTCGATAACAGCCTGATTGATGAAATCGCCTGCCGGACTGACGCCATAGGTCTCGTCAGATGGCCAATATAGCCCGTCGGCCTGGCCGTCGCTACTGATCAGCTTCTGGGCGTATTCCAGTACGCCATCGCCGTCGCGGTCTTCGGCGGCGTAGTCACGCTGAGCGTCCACGTAGGAGCGGGCCGTTTCGATCGCCGCGATCTCATTTTCGCCGACACGCCGGTTGATGATTTCTTCGATACCGGCCTGGGTGTCGAAAGCCCATTTGCCGTCTTTAGCCTTGATGACGGGGAACGGCAGGGGCCACAGCTTGTCGCCAATATCGAGTTCCTTGCGGTCGCCAAGATCGCGCACGATCACCGTCTTCGCAGCACCTTGCCGGATCTGCGCGTAGGTATCCATCACGCCTTCGCTTGTCCGCAGCTTCGCGGCATCCAGTCCAAGCAATGCCGCCAGTCCATCGAAATCGTCCTTCGCGAGGGCCGATTTAAACGCTTCCACGGCCGCCGGGGGATCATCGAAAAGCGGCGGACCTTTTTTGGCCACGTAATCCGAGAGGCCGTGCACCTCCTGCGCGCCGGCAAAATTTGCGGAGCCCGCGCCAATGCTCAAGATCATTCCGGCACCGAGCAGCGAACGTAGAACAAGACTCCGGACGGACGTGTTCATGGTCGGTTTTCCTCTCGCCAAACTTATCAACGCCTGCGCCCGCCACCGCCGCGCCCGCCACCGCCCTGCCTGCCACCACCCGGCCTGATGATCTTGTGGCCGCCGCCGCCGCTGCGAATTCCGCCTCCCATGCTCCTCGCGCCGCGGTTGGAGGCTATCTGCTGACGCTTTCCCGAGTTCACGTTGCCAAGACCGGAAGGCTTCCTCGGTCTGTTGTCCACTCTCGCTGCGGGCCTCGGCTTGCCGACCGGGCGATTGATTTTCCCAGGCGCCCTGACTGCAGAACGGTCATCTTTTCGCACCGACGCAATTGGCTTGGTGTTGGTTGGCTTTTTGAGATCCGGCCGTGCCGCCGGGGGCCGGGCTTTCAAACCCTCTCTGATTTGGCGTTGGCGGATGTCTTTCACCTTCGCCGAATTCCCAGGCAGCGCGCTGATCTGACCTCTCCTCAATTCGGATGCCTTATCGCGCATATTGTTGCGATCGTTCGTTTTGACGCGATTGCCGATACTCGTATTGTCGATCTTGGCGAATTGGTTTTTGTCGAAATTTATCTTGGAACGGTCGACGTTTTTCCAGTCGACGTCGTTGAAATTGACCTTGCCGTTGATGTTGTTGAAGCAGTTGTTGCAGTCGATATCGATATCGTTGCCGTTCCAGCGCCCTCCCCACACACCCCCACCATTCCAGTCCACCGAAGCTGCCCAGATGGCACCCGTCACGAAGGCCGCGAAATAGGGCGCAGTAGGATAATAATAACTTGGGTAGGGGTCTGGATAATAGGCAATCGGAGCAGCCGGATAGTCGGTGGCATAGAGCATTTCAGGCTCGTACCGTGGAACGTAGACCTTGTCCGCGCTGGCGGACCGGATGACGACATTGTCGTTCTCTTCGACAACCTTGATCTTGTCATCGGACTTGATCACGCCTTTGGCGACGGCCGTGTCGCGCAACTGCTGGATAGCGACCAGAACGTCTTTTTGCTGATACGTCAGTGCGTCGCCAAGCGACTGGGTCCACTCCAGATCGTCGCTCATCATCTTGACGATGTCGGGATAGTTGAGCAGTGAGATGACGCTGCCGTCCCAGCTTTCCTTCGGTTTCAGGCCAGGCTTCTTCACGACCTGATCCAAAAACCGGCTCGCTTCCACGATCTGCAATGGATAAAGCGACGCTTCGGAAATGACCGCGACAAGTTCATCGGGGTAAAGCGCTATACGCGCCACCAAAACTTCGAGTTCGTCCTCGTCGAGCGGTTCGGGCGCTTGGGTAGCCGCTGCGCTAGCCGTAGCAGCAGCTTGATCCTGAGCAATTGCGAAAGAAGTCTGAGCCGAGCACATCAAGAACGCGATCAAGGCCACAGCGCCAGCATGCGAGCGCGGAAACTTGATCTCCATCGTCATCCTCCCACGTTACGTCAACCCCGTTGTCAACGACGTCTTGTCGCCAAGTCCGGGTGATGTTCTTGCCTTGGTGATACGCTGGCGCATTGGCTGCCGATGCGGAAGGTAAGTAACTGTATGCTACGTGCAGAACTGAGGGCCCTCACCAGCAAATCAAACAACCTCGGAGCCATCTTTCGGATCGAATGTCTCCAGCAAGCAACAGTGTTCGAGGGCGCGGCGCCGATACCCGCCGGATCCGAACCGTGAGATGTTCTTGGGCGTCGAAACAAGCATCCGGCCAGCGGCTTTCGATGGCGATCGGCTAGGTCTTTTGTCGGCCGCTTCGGCGAAACGGGATACCGTCAAGACGAGGTCTGGATGAAACCGAAGGAAGCCTCCCCAAGCGGTCACAAGCGCTTCATGACCGACACCCTGTCTTCAGCGCTGCGCACCGGGCCCGGCCAAAGCAACGCCGTCATGAATATCGTAAAGGCGATGGCCACCAATATGTAGTTTACTCGCGTGGCAAAGGATTCCGCTGCCGATCCCGGCAAGGGCGAGACGCCCGTTCCAAACAGGATGAGGAAGATTGTCAGCGCGCCCGCGTAGACCTTGGCAGCAGAATTGCCCAGCGCAGCGCGGCCGCCAAATACCAGGCCGGCGAGCAGCACCAGGACAAACAACGTAGGGGAAGTGGGACGAATCTGCAGAAATGCAAACGCAACGGATGCAGCCACGCCCCCGAGGAGATTGACCAGGACAAGGCCGAAGGCTGCCCTTGCGCTTGCGATGACATCGAGCTGCGACAACAGGGATGCGACGGTGATCGGAATGACGATCGCCGTGGCGAGGCCGTCCCGTGTCAGGCAAGCGAGCACGGCGATGAGCAAAATGATGGCATTCGCGACGGCATAGCGCGCAGCGCGCGGGTTTGCAGCGGGAGCCGGGGCCTGAACATCCGCGCTGCCTCGGTCGGGTACGACCGCATGGGCGATCCACATCAGGATCGCTCCGCTGACCACGCCCTGGACAAGGATCGACAGGATGGAATCGCCCAGATCGCGGTTGAGTACGGTCAGCAACGGCACCATCACGGCGACCACCAGGACAAGAAAGATCGCTCCACCGCCCTTGCCATTCGCCTGCAGGTAGAAACAGACAAAATAGAGAAGCCCGAGCAACAGCAGCAGCACCGGTGGCCGGTCGCCTGTCAGTATTGCGACGGCCTGGAGGAGTGCGCCGGTGATGACAATGAGAATCGCCATTCCCAGGGCTTGTTTCAGCTGCAGCGGGCGGGAACTGGAGATCAGGAACTGCGCTGCGAACAATGGTCCCAGAAAGGGGATGATGGCCCCTGACAGAACCGACCACGTGAAGCCGACGGCTACTGCCACGGCGATGCGCAATCCCTTGCGCTTGGCATTGGCGTGCACAAGGTCGCCGTCAGCTGACATAGGTCAGGACCGACAACACGCGCAGCCAGATGCGGCCGATTGTGTTGGTCACCGGATGGTCGCCGGTATAGATCACCACGTTCGCCTGCGACCCGTAGCGCACGCCCTTAGGCCTGCCGTCGTCGAGGATCAGGCGAACCGGAAAGCTCTGTGGCGTTCTCACCCATCCGCTTTCGGTAGAGATCTTCGGCAACCCGGTCTTTGGGTCGACGCTTCCCTGCGCCACGCCCATCCCGACGCTCTCGACCGTGGCACCGAAAACCTGGCCGGGCAAGAGGTCAAACAACACGTCCGCGCGGTTGCCGGCGGCGACGTTCTCGAGGCTGTTCTCCTTGAACGCAGCGGTGATCCATACCGTGCCGACATCGATGAAGGTCATGGCGCTCTGGCCCGCGCCGACAACGCCTCCGACGGAAAGCTGGAGGTTGGTGACAACGCCCTCCGCTGGCGCCAGGACCGTGGTGCGCAGGAGATCAAGCTGCGTACGTTGAAGCGTCGCGAGCGCCTCTTTCAACTGCGGATTGTCGGCGCCTGACGGGCCAAGTTCTTCCTGCGCCTGCTTAAGGTCCGCTTCAGCGGCAACGACCGAGGCATTTGCCTGGTCCACCGCCGCCTTCGCCTCGTCATACTTCGCCTTGGAATAGACGCCGCGCTTGACGAGCTCCATGGCCCGATTGGCTTGCTCCTGGACGTTGTCGCGAACTGCCTGAGCTTGCACGAGGCGTGCCTGGACGGCATCGATGGCGGCTGTCGAAGCGCCGAGTGATTGGCCGACCCGGGCAAGCTTTGCTTCTGCCTCGGCGACGGCCAGTTGGTATTGCTGCGGATCGATACGAAACAGCATCTGGCCAGATTTCACACCGCTGTTGTCGGTCACGCCCACTTCGACGACCCGTCCGGTCACCTCCGGCGCGATGCCGACGACATAGGCGCTGACAGTCGCTTGCGATGAAGAAGGCGTGCGCCTTTCCATGAAGACCGCAACGACGAACAGCAGGCAAGCCAGCAGCAGCACGGTCAGTGCGACCCGGCGCAGCGGATTTCCCTTCGTCGCTTGTCTATCGGCGCCGTCGGCGGCGTTGTCTTGAGAGGTTTCGGTTGCGTCGGACGCCATGGGCATCTTCTCCCTGTCAGACTAAGAAGGCATTGCGTCGCGCACGGATGCCTGGTTCCTGGTCAACTTCGGCCCAAGCACGCCGGCATGCGGACTCCCGGCGCACGTGCGAGTAGCGATGACTTACCTGCGTTCCGGTTTTCATTGCGTAACCGCCCCCTCCGGCGCCTTTGGACTATACACAGTCTCTTAACGGTTACAGCCGACTGGGACGTTATTTACGTGGTTGCAACTGCGGATGTCGCACTTTGATAAGCTACTCGTGCCATCGGATGTCCAACTGGTAAACCATAGTTGGTGGCTCGCTCGATCGCTCCAATGCCAAAGCCGAATCGGATCAGATGGGCTCTACGGATTTGACGGTGCCATCTGTGTCCACGAGGCAACTTGTCTTCTTGCCGCCGGCATCGAGTTCAACCTGATAGGTTTTGGAATCGATCCTGCTCGATGACATCGGAAGGATCTTGGCGCTGTCGGCCCCGCTCGACTTGGCGACGGCGTTGGCGCAGAGGAGCTGCAGATCCGCCGGAGCGGTCTCAACCTGGGTCCTCGACATCTGCTCCGGAGCAGGCGGCGGCGTGCTGACGCAAGCACTCAAAGTCTGCACCATGGATACAAGAGCTATAACCAGGATTGAACTTTTCACTGCAGGTTTTACCGACATTGCTTGTCCCTCTCCGAATGTCGCTTAAACGCCTCTGTAAAGGGCCGCCCCTTGCATAAGAACGATGACTTTGGCGCCGACGTTGACGCGGGCAGCGAAGTCGGTGATGTCGTCGTTCCGCATCCGGATACACCCTGATGACACGTCGAGCCCGATCGTCCACGGCTCCGGCGTGCCGTGTATCCGGTAGATCGTGTCCTGATCGCCCTCGTAGAGATAAAGCGCCCTGGCGCCGAGCGGATTGTCAGGCCCTCCCGGCATGCCCGTTGCATATTTGGCAGCGTTCGGATCACGAGCGACCATTTCGGCCGGGGGCGTCCAGGTCGGCCACTCCGCCATGCGGCCGACGCGCACGATGCCGGCCCATCCAAAGCCTTCCCGACCGACGCCGATGCCGTAACGCATGGCCTGCTGACCCGACTGCACAAGATAGAGAAAATGCTTATTGCCATCGATGATGATCGTACCGGGCGCCTCCGCGGTGCGGAATTTGACCATCTGCGGGCGAAATGCCTCGGGCACCTCCTTGTGAGCGGCGTAATATTTCCGCGCTTTCTTCTTGTCGTAGTCGACCCACTTATGCGTCTGCGGATCGAATACCTGAGTCTGAGCGGCATACGCCAATGTGATACCGATCGCGGTCATGACAAGCACTATGCCAAGAACGAGGCAGCGGCCTGCCGTTCTGCGATCATTGCCTTTCGACATGGCGGACCGGTTTGCGAACGAGAAGATCATGGTCGTCCCTGCCTCTAGTTCGACCAGGCGCTAAGCCGGTCTTGATGCTTTGCAACCCATGCCTGTGCAAACTTGGCGGGATCCTGCCGAGCGACCTGCAACGCGTAGCTCATCTCGGTGACCTCCTCTGCGGTGAAGTCGACATGGGAGAGGAAGGCAGCCACTTTCGGCAGGCGCTTTGCCGTCGATGAAGCAAACCCGATGTAGAAATGCGATGCGTCCCACGCCACCGGCGCCTCCGACTTCGTAAGCCAGTCAGGGTCGTCGCTAGGCATCACGATGTGCCACTTGGCGGGGTCGTGTTTCGGCTCAGTCAATTGCACGATATCATGGAGCTTGAACATATGGTGCGGACTGTAGCAGTAGAATGCCATCGGTTGCCCGGTTGCCGCGGCCGCATCGAGTGCAGCCATGGCCATGTCTTCCGGCATTTGAAGGAGCGTCATCGTTTTTTCATATCCGTAGCTCTTGGCTCGGATCATCTCGATGCTCGTCGATGACCAGCCCAGCGCGCCGATCCACACTTCGCCTTTGCCATCGCCGTCGGTATCGAACACAGCCGCTTTCTTCGGATCGGCAAGATCGGAAATGTCCCTGACGCCATATTTGTCCGCCGTTTCGCGCGTCACGCAGATACCCTGCGTTGCCAACACACCCCTGGGACTGAGGTCAACGGTCTTGCGCCCGTCGACGTATTTCTTGACGAGTGCATCGAGATTGGGAAGCCAGACTTCCGGATAGATGTCGACCTCCCCGGCATCCATTCCCGCAAAAGCGGTCATGGATCCCATCTCGCGCACGTCGGCGTCCAGATTGAGTCTCTCCTTTATGCCGTACTTGATGATATTCGCCGCCGCCTGGCCCGAGGGCCAGTTCGGCATTGCAATGAGGAGGTCAGCGGCTAGAGACCGGCCATGCACCGCCAGCGTCGTTAGCGCCGCCAGCGACATCTTCAGCAGATACCCCCGAAATCGACTTTCCATTGTCTCCCCCTGCGATGACGGCGGCGGCGAAAAGTCCCCCGACCACCGCGGAAACGGCACACCGCCGCCGAGATCGCTTCTGTCTGCCAGTCGGCGTTCCATCCCGCCTATCGGTCGCATTGGCCCAAGAGTACCGGACCGAGCAGGCAGTGGAACGTAAGTTACGTGGAGAGAAGGGTAACTTTCAGACTGCGAGGTCGTTCGAAGCAACGCCGAATCTCCCCCGGAAAACCACGGGGCTCGCATCCACGGCTTAGTATCGAGCAATGTCGATCACATAGAAAATCAGGCGACATCGGCGCCCTCACCATGACCCCGATCGCTAGTGACAGCAAACGTTCCGACGAGGGAGGCCGCCATGCCTGATGAGAAGCTCATGATCGCTTCCGACCGTTCTAGTCGACCGATAGAAACCGGGCTGAACATTGCGATCAACCCTTGATGTCGAGGCCGGCTTTCCTCAGCGAGCCGGTGATGAAGTCGACGTCTTGCGGACGGGCCCACCGCGTCGAAACCACCTGACGCATATTCTTCACCAGGTTGGGTTGATTTTGCTTCAGCCATGCAACCTCGCGATCAGCCTCCTTTCTGTATCCTCCTTCGCCGAAGATAGCGGCAGCTATCACGTGGTAGAACGGATTTGATGGAGCCGTCGATTTCTTGATCCACATGGCGGCCTGCGCGTAATCGCCGCTGAAATAGGCGCAAAGTGCCAGATCCGACTCGTAGTAAGCTGAGGAGCCTGGATTGCGTCGGCGCGCCTCCGCAATCAACTGGCATCCATCATCCCAATTTCCGGAAAGCGCCAGGCGCTTTCCATATTCGCCCATAAACTCCGTGTCATTCGGGTTGATGGTCAAAGTTTGCTTTCCCACTTTCAATGCCGCATCGGTCTCCTTGTTGAAAAAGAGCGAAAGCATCTCGGCCTGGCGCCCCCGAATGTTGAAAGGGTCAAGTGCCACTGCCCGCTTTGCGGCAGCCGAAGCGCGCTCGAGCGCGCCGGCAGACGATGCGGGGTCGCTTGGAAACTCGAAGCGATAGTCGTCGATGTAAATTAGCGAAAGAAGCCCCCAGGCGGTAGCGTAGCTGGGAAAGCGGTTCACAGCCTTTTCGAGACACGCCCGAACTAATGAACGGCTTTCTGCATCGAGACCGACCCGATAAGCATAGAAGGAAAGCGTGCAAGAGTAGGCGGCCCAATCGTCAGGCGGATTGTCGACGTGGAGATTGACGTCCGCCTGGAATATGACGCCGTATGCCTGGGCAAGGCTCGTGGAAACATTGCGCGCGATGTCGGTCTGGGCTTTGACAACTTCCGTGACTTTCAGCCCGCCATCATAGCTTTCGGCCCATAGAACCGAGTTATCCGCCCGGTTGAGCAGCCGGACCCGAAGCCGAAAGGCGTCGCCCGCCAGGTTGACGCTTCCGGCCAGGACAAATCGTGGTCTCGCAATCGAGGGATCTTCCTGCTTTGCAACCGACTCTACGACGACGATGTCCTTGAACTTGGAGAGCTGACCGATAACGTCCTGCTTCAATCCACTTGCGATGGCTGCCGCCGCGGGTGTGCCGGTCAGATCCTCGAATGACTCCACAAGCACCCGAGGTGTTTCCGGCACGCCCGCTTTGGCTGCTTGCCACCGCCATCCCAATGCAGATGCTCCAGCCGCGAGCAAGGCCACAACTACAGCCGACAGCAGCAGTCGTGGCGTCAACCGCAGGCCCGGATGGTCAGCGATAGCTGCAGAAACAACGGGCGCTGGTAGGTTCGGCAGCACCGATTGCGAGCGCAACGAGAAGGCTGGGACGTAGCCACCTTTTGGGATCGCAATACGAATTGAGTCGGCATGTCCGGAAGTCAGATAATAATGCTCGAGCGCACGCCTCAGGTGGCCAGCCTCGACGCGGACGATCGGATCCGTCTGGGGATCGAATGATTCACTGCGGCCGAATACTTCGACCGCGATTGAATAGGCCTTGATGCGATCGCCGCGCCCCGACAATGTCTCCTCGACCACGTGGCTGAGGAAGCGCTTTTCGCGGCTGGTGGCATCGAAATCCGCACTGTTGAGTATCAGGGCAAGTTGGGCACGACAAGCATCGGGGGAGATCTGTTGGTCCTCAGTTGAGGACATTCCCACCTCAATCACCATGTTTCAACCCCCTGCAACCGCTGCTTTTGTTCTTGTGCGGTTACACGCGTATCTACGTAACTTACCTTCTTCTGCGGTGTCTTTACAATAGGGTTACCGCAGGTCGATGAACTGGCGTCATGATCACGATGGTCGGATTGTCTGACAGACACCAAGCGGTTTCGGCGGCAGTGCGTCGTTTCCCTCAGTTTGAACCGACGATTCCTCGGCTGATGGACCAAAGTGAGAGCTTTCGCGACATTTGCGAGGAACTCGCCGATGCAGCGTCTGCGCTTTCGAAGGTCGACGAGGCCCCGCCGGCATTGCGCGAAGCCAGACGAGCCGAATGGCAGGAACTCGTGGATCGCTTGGTTAAAGAGGTAGGAGCAGAATTGCGAAACGACGATGCCGCCGTGCGATTACGTCTCAATCCTCCGCCGGCACGGTAAGCTGGATCTTTTCGTCACCAGGGGCAGGAGCCCCCCTACGATACTTACAGTTAGTTACGTGGCGCGTCGAAACGGCCGATGTTAAAGTAATGCGGAGTTTCAGGGTGTTTTCCGAGGGGACGTCATGGCTGATAAAATCCACGGTTTCTTGCCGGCCACGGCCGAGATGCCGACTGACCGCCAGCGATTGATCATACGCTATCTCTTTGGAGTCCTGATCGACCTCGTGGTCTTGAACCTGTTCGATGAGTTTTCTGACAGCGTCACTGTCTCTTCCTTCAGCGTGTCGTTGCTCGCCGCCATCTTGTTGCAGGCCCTTCTGAAGGGGACGATCGCTATCGAGCATCGGGTCGCCGTGTTCTTCCAGGCAAGGCAAGGCCCCTTCATGAAGTTCATGCGATTCTTCGGCGCGTGGGTGGTGCTGTTCCTTTCCAAGTTCGTGATCCTGGAGGCGATTACGTTCGTTTTCGGGGACAGGGTTCGCTTCGAAGGGATGCTGCATGGCGTGGTGCCGCTGATTATTGTCGTCATGACCATGGTCATCGTCGAGGAAGTGATCGTGCGGTTCGTCAGATGGGCGCGATGATGCCCCGCCTGACGTATTGCCGTCGCCTGCCCCTAGGTGACGCCGGTTGATTGGTAGACCCACCAGGAATTCACCACCAAGTACCCCTACCCTCGCGGCCTGTAGCGAGACCCGATTATCGCGTCTGACGGTTCAAGGAGAAATAACCATGGATAGCAAACAGACAGCTTCAGGCACGACCAACACATATACGCTAGTCGCCAAAATCAAGCCGGGTGAGCTCGAGAACCTTCGTAGAGTAGCGGCGGTAGCAAAGGAAGGCGGTTGGGGAGCAGGATCCGATATCCTGGGCATCCTCCACTTTGAACGATTCTTCATCATCGACGACAAATATCTCGTGTTTACGAGCGACTTCGATGGCGACGATGATAGCTATCTCAGCGATTTCTATTCCATGGAAATAACGCCAGGTCCGACGTTTGGCCTCTTCAACGCTGCGTGGAAGTACACGGAAGGCTGGCCGCCTCCTGGTGACCGCGACGCCTTCGTAAAATTCTGGAAAGACAACAAGGTCGAGGAGCTCCTTACCTACTCATACTACCCCGGCGCTACCGCCAAGGAAGTCCGCAAGGCACTGCGGTTGCAGAAGGCGTTCCAAAGCGTGCTCGACGAGCCCGGGGCCGCTGAGGCCCTGCAGCATCCGGCCTTGAAGGCGTTGCTCGCTGAAGCGGCGGACTAGGTCGGACTTGGTCATGCCGCGTAGGGTGGGGATATGAAGCTCGAATTGGACGACATACAGAACGGGGCCTTACAACCCCGTCCCGTGCCATACGCCGGCGCGTACATACTCCTGCGCGTCGACGACAGGCGTGCCGGTCGCGAGCTGCTACGTCGGTTGATCCCAAACCTTGCCGATGCGACCCACCCGGCCGATCCTGCCGCACAAACCTGGGTCAGCACCGCGCTGACTTTCCAAGGCCTGAAAGCGCTGGGCGTACCGCAGGCCTCGCTCGACAGCTTCCCGATAGCGTTTCAGCAAGGCATGGCCGCGCGTGCGGCCATGCTGGGCGATGTCGGCGAGGATGCGCCGGAGCACTGGGAATCGCCCCTCGGCAGGCCGGAGGTCCACATCGCCATCAGCGCGATATCGCCAGATACCGCGCATCTTGAGGCAGTTCTCGCACCCGCGCGCGAGGCGTTGAAAAGGCTGCCCGGTGTTGAGGCGATCTGGCGGCTCGACTGCCATGTGCCGGCCGACTTGCGTAACCCCTTCGGGTTCAAGGATGGTATCAGCAATCCCGGCATAGAGGGCAGCGGCAGACCAGGCACGAACCCGCAAGAGGCGCCTATCAAGGCGGGCGAGTTTTTCCTTGGCTACCCCAATGAAGTGGGTGAACTGTCGCCGACGCCCGTCCCCGAGGCCTTTGGCAGAAACGGCACCTATCTCGCCGTGGTGAAGTACCACACCCGCGTGGCGGCCTTTCGACAATACCTGCGTGCAAGCGCCTCCGGTCCGGAGGACGAAGGCCGTCTCGCCGCCAAGATCGTCGGGCGATGGCCCAGCGGTGCGCCGCTCGCTCTTGCTCCTGAGCGCGATGACCCAGAGCTCGGCGCCGATCGGCGCCGCAACGACGATTTCCTCTATGCGGCTGAAGACCCAAGAGGCTTGAGATGCCCGATGGGCTCCCACGCACGGCGAATGAATCCGCGCGATTCCAGCATTATCGGGGTCGCTCGCATTCATCGCGTGTTGCGGCGCGGCACGGCCTATGGCCCGATGCTCCCGGCGGACGTCATGGAAGATGACGGTGTGGACCGGGGGATCGTGTTCGTCTTCGTTGGCGCCGATCTGGAGCGTCAGTTCGAGTTTGTGAAGAAAGAGTGGGTGAACGACGGTCTCTTCATCGGGGCAAGAGGCGAAAAAGATCCAATGATTGGTCCAAACGACGGAACCGGTCAGTTCACCATCCCGCAGGAACCGATCCGTCAGCGTTTGAAGGGGCTGCCTGCCTTCGTCACCAACAGAGGTGGCGAGTATTTCTTCGCCCCTGGACTTCGAGCGCTGCGCTGGCTGGCGGACCTGGACACCTAAGGCCGAACGAAGCGAGTTATGAATGGACCGTGGCAGGGTGATGTCTCAGGTTCAAGCGACCGTCATGAAGGAGATGATTTAATGTCCGAAGCGCAAGCAGATACCTACACTCCGGGCTTGGCAGAAGAAACGCTTCACCCGTCCGAAGAGATTTTTATTGAAACTCTCAAGAAATTGACGATGGATCGGCTGCGTGGACAGTATCCTCCGGGTTCCACATCCATCCAGCGCGATGCACATCCGAAAACCCACGGCCTCGTAACCGCGGAGTTTATCGTGCTCGACGATTTTTCCTACGCTCTGCGCCATGGCGTGTTCAAGACACCGCGCAAATTCGATGCACTTATCCGGTTTTCTGCGGGAGACGTCTTCAGCTATCCCGACACACGTCTCCCGCGTTCCGGGGGCATGGCCATAAAACTTCTCGGCGTCGAGGGGGAAAAGCTTCTGGCGTCCGAGAGGCATGCGCTGACGCAAGACTTCATCATGATAAATTTCCCGGGCTTCCTTGCTCGGTCTTTTGAGAGCTACGAGGCCCTGCACATAGCCAGCGCACCCGAAGACCGGGCGCGCTTTTATGAAGCGCACCGACCAGAGCACGCGCTATATTTGCGCCAGTCACTAGAGCCGTTCTACAACCCGCTCCAGGTTCGGTATTTCAGCCAGGTTCCGTACATGCTTGGTCCGAATGCGATAAAATTCAGTGCCAAACCGATCTTCAACACGGCAAACCGCCCGCCGGCGTCTGAGGGGCCCGATTTCCTGCGCGAAGCGATGAGGAAGCAGGTCGTTGAGAGCGACGTCTATTTTGATTTCATGGTTCAGGTTCAGACTGATCCCGTGAGGATGCCAATCGAGGAACCGCTTACGGTTTGGGACGAATCGCAATCTCCATTCCAGCGCGTGGCGATCGTTCGCATTCCACGCCAGGACATCACCATGAAGGGCATAGAAATGGCGGAAACCCTTGCCTTCAACCCGTGGCATGCGCTTCCCGAGCACCGGCCCATTGGCAACATGAACCGCGCGCGAAGGGTGGTCTACGAGATGGTGTCCGAGTACCGCCGAACCGCCAATGGTGTCGTTCGGGCAGAACCAACCTCATTGCCGCAGTGAGGTCGCGTGTCGTCGAGGCGTACGCTTGTTTCGCCGTTGGTAGACCGAACTTGAGGGTGAAGTGTCCTCTAATCCCGATGAGGGAGACGTCAACTTGATGGTACTTTTAAGTCTGGCAGGGACCGTTGCGACATTGGTCTTTGTCGTTTCGAGCATGTTGGCGATGGGCTCAGGTCTCACCGTCGCCCAAATCTCTGAACCCCTCGGTAATATCTGGCTGGTCTTTCTCGCAATCCTGGCCAATTTTGTTTTGATGCCCCTGGGTGCATTCGCCCTGGCGAAGGTGCTCTGGCTCGACGAACCCTTTGCAGTTGGACTGCTTGTGCTTGGATGTTCGGCCGGGGCGCCATTTTTGCCTAAGCTCGCAGAAGTTGCCAAGGGCAACCTTGCATTTGCGGTTGGTGCGATGGTGCTGTTGATGGTCATCACAGTCGGCTACCTACCCATCGTCCTGCCGCTGCTCCTTCCTGGTGTCACGGTCGATGCGTGGAAGATTGCTCGCTCCCTCGTACTGCTCATGCTGCTCCCGCTCGCAGTTGGGCTGGTCTTCAAAGCGCGTTACGAGGACTTGGCGCCCCGGGTGAAGCCAGTACTTGGCTCGATTGCCAACGTCAGCCTTATCGTGATGACATTGTTGATCGTCATAACGAATTTCGACAAGATTTTGGACGTTTTCGGTACCCGCGCAATTCTTGCAGGATTTCTTTTTATCGTATTGGGCTTTGCGATTGGTTGGCTGCTCGGTGGGGACGATGCCGGCACCAGACGGGTCATGGCGCTCGGTACTGCACAGCGAAATATTGCTGCGGCCCTCGTGGTTGCAAGTCAAAACTTTAGCGACCCAAAAGTCGTCGTAATCGTAATCGTTGTCTCGAATGTCGGATTGATCCTACTAATGCCGCTTGCCCGAGCGCTGGCCAATCGTTGACACGAGACGTTGCAATTCGAGTGAAAGCCTCAGCTCTACGCTTCGAGTGGAATTTCACTGTCCGCAGCGGGGAGGCCTGTTTCCCCGGTGAATGCGCCCGTATCATTGCCCTGTCGGCCGCTGAAATTCCCGTGAGCGGTTAGGGTCAGTCGTGGGGTGTAATGACCGCGCGTCCGTTAATCTTTCCTTCGTGAAGAAGGTGGTAGGCCTCGGCCGCCCGCTCGAGCGGAAAGTGTTCCACTAACATCTTGATCTTTCCCGCCTGCGCGAGGCTGACAACCTCGATCAGCTCCGGGATGTAACCCCAGTAGGGCGACGACACCGAGCACTCCATCGCCGGGCCGCGGAAGTTGACGGGAACAGCTCCACTACCTAGGCCGACAATCGTGAGGTGGCCCAGCACTCGAGCCACGCGCGCGGCCATATCGAGGGTCGGATTCGCGCCGACCAAATCAAGGACAAGCTCAGCGCCCTGTCCTCGCGTCATGTCCTTAATACGCGTAACCGCTGCGTCGCTCGAGATCAACGCCTCGTCGGCGCCCATGCTCTTGGCGATCGCAAGCTTGTCCGAGGAAGTGTCGACGGCAATGATCGTCGTTGCCCCGCTGAGCACTCGCAAGATCTGAATCGCCATCTGCCCGAGGCCGCCGGCACCGATCACTACAGCCGTCGAGCCCGGACCAAGTAGGTGAAGCGAGCGTTTAACCGCGTGATAGCTTGTGAGAGCGGCATCGCTAAGTGGAGCCGCGTCGCGAGGATCCAGGGTCCCCAGCGGGATGAGGAATCGGGTGGATGGGACGAGGAAATAGGGCGCCATGCCGCCGTCGGAACCTAGGCCGCCTGCCTTGGTATCGCCGGGATTTTGGCAATAGTTCTCCCTACCCACCCGACAGTTCATGCAAAGGCCGCAACCCCAGGGGCCGTAGACAATCACTGGGTCGCCAATGGAGAACCCTGTTGCGCCTGGCCCTAGCTTCTCGACCCAGCCCGCGTTCTCGTGGCCTAGAGTGAAGGGCTTTCGGGCAGGCCCTGGCTTTGGCGGTGCTTCGAGTATGTGAAGGTCGGAGTGACAGGCGCCAGCGCCCCCGATCTTGATCAGAACCTGGCCCGCACCCGGCTCGGGCACCGGCACCTCGCGGAGTTCCGCCGGTTTCTGCGCTGCGATGAATTGGAATGCTTTCATCATTGTGCCCTTGGTCGATGAGATGGTGGTCGATGGATCGTAATTCTACCAGTTTTAAGGATCGAAATTATCTCGTGGATCCGACTTCAGGTTGCTAGTGCTGCCGCATGATGATGGTTCGTCAATCCGATTACGGTGAATTCTCCGTCGAGCGTCAGCGCAAACATAACTGTTCACCATTGCGGCCAAGGATTGATGCCTGATTTCCGGGCGGCGTCGGTGTTCAGCACTGCTGCTCCTACCTCTTTAACCAAGCGATCAAAGAGTTCCTGCCATTCGGCTCGTCTGGCTTCGCGCAATGCCGGCGGGGCCTCGTCGACCTTCGAAAGCGCAAACTCTGCATCGGCGAGTTCCTCGCAAATGTCGCGAAAGCTCTCACTTCGGTCCATCAGCCGATGGATCGTCAATTCAAACTGGGGGTATCGGCGCACTGCCGCCGAGACCGCTCGGTATCTGTCAGACGATCCGCCTTTTGTGTTCATGATGCCAGTTCATCGACCTGAAGCCATCCTATTCCAAAGTGACTGCAGCAGAAGGTAAGTTACGTGGATAAGCATGTAACCGCACAGCAACAAAAGCAGCGGTTGCAGGGATTAAGAAATGGCAATCCAGGCGGAGACGCCCGCACCTGGGGAGCGCGCAATCCCGATCGCGGCTTGTCGTGCCCAACCTGCCCTGATCCTAGACAGGGCGGACTTTGATGCCACCGGCCGCGAGCGCCGGGAAGAGGCGACCCCTATCAAGGCCTATTCCATCGCAGTAGAAGTATTCGGCCGCAGTGAACCATTCGATCCCCCGGCGTATCCGATCGTTCGTATCGAAGCTTGCCATCTCAGGCGCGCGCTGAAGCGGTACGACCTGGCGGCCGAGCACGCAGACCCAGTCCTCATTAGATTCCAAAGCGAGTTTATTTCCTCCGCCGACACGAGAAGGATTTCCTGCCGGGAGTTCGTACTCTCCAAATATCTAGGTGGCCAGCGACACATGGTTTCAGGATGCCTGAAGTCTCTGCCGCTTCCACATCACGCTGCCCAACCTCGTCCGGCAAAAGATACCCCCAAGGGAAGGTTCGAAAGATGCAGTGGCAGGCTGGCACACAGCCAAGCACAATTGTTTTCGCGAACGCCCTCCCCTCCTGCAGCGCCCCGCATCAGATAGACAAGCTAGTTAAAGGAAGGGGAGCTGCACACCGTAGAATGCGCGCGGTGCCGTGCGCGCACGTTCGGTAGCGACACGAGTTCACGAAGGTAGCCGTGATTATCCGAAATGTTCAGGCCCCGGGATTGGATGTCAGTGGCTTTGGGACGGCCTTAATGCCGTTTTCCTGAAACGCCTGGTGCACTGCGAGCAAGACGGCGCGGCGGATCATAAAGTGTTTGCCGGCCTTCGCCATGAATTTCGCCCGGATAACCAGAGTGCCGTCCTCCACCTCGGCAATTCCCTGGCTTTTAAACGGGGCGAGCAAATCTCCGGCAAGCTCCGGGTTGGCCGAAATATCCTGGCCGATCTTCTTGAAAATCTTGCGGACTTTGTCGACATCGGTGTTGAATGCTACGCGAAAGGTCAGTTTCTCGATCATCCAGTCACGGCTGAAATTCTGGATCTTGCCTATTTCCCCATAGGGAATTGTCGCCAAGGCACCGCGCTGATGGCGCAGGGAAACCGAGCGGACCGAGATTTTCTCTACGGTTCCCTTGGCACCTGACGTCTCGATATATTCACCAAAGCGGAATGCATCGTCGATCAGGAAAAACAACCCGGAGACCAAGTCCTTCACCAGCGTCTGCGAGCCGAAGCCGATGGCCAGCCCGAACACGCTCAAGCCGGCGATCAACGGCCAGACGTTGACCCCGATCGACACCAGGACCGAGAGCAAAGCCAAAGCCAGAATGCTCGATTTGCCAACCGCGCTTATCAGAGGCACCAGCGTGCCCAGCCGCGAACGCGGCGCACCCACCGCCTCCTCATCAGCATCTACGGTGGGCAATTCAGCGCGCAAGGCGCGAGCCGTCGCTGTGCCGACCACGTTCCACAGAAACGCGGCCACCAACATGATCAGCGCCACACCGGATGCGCCCTTTGCAACCTGTCGCAGATCTATGCCGAACCCGGCAGCCAGCGGGGCCACCCATAGCGTTCCCAGCATGGCAATCATGACAGCCACGATGGTGAAGCGAGCGGTCTGCCGCCCTGCCGCTGCCAAGATCGAGATGTCGGGAGACTCCAATCCGCGCTGCGCCCAGTTTCCTATCATTGCGTCGAGATGTGGCGCGGCGAGGAACAGCAAGGCGGTCACCATAACGGCCGATCCGCGATGCGATACTCCCAGGGTCAGCGCGGCTTGGGTGCTGAGAAAGGTGATTATCACGAACGCGATTACGATTGCCGGCCACATTTTCGCGAGACGCGTGCGCCAGCGGCCTCTGGGACGCGGCCCGGCGACGGCGGCTGCCATTGTCCTTCTGTGCCGCCATACCGCCCATGCAAACAAAAAATAGATTGGAATTCCCAACCCTGTTCGCAGTAGGTCCCCCAAGGCTGGTCCGGCGCTCCAGAGCCGCAACGTCCCGAGCAACGTGACGCCGATGAGCGCCAAACCAATAGCAAGCGAGAGGTCGCGCACGAGTGCCGCCAGATGGACAGAGCGCTCCGCGAACTCGGTTCGCCGCGATGCTATCAACAGCGCTCTGACGGCCGACAGGATGAAGAGGCCGATCACGGTCGCTACCGTCCAAAGGTGAAGGGTTTGCAAAGGCAGGCCCGAACCGGCCAGTATTCGCGAACCAATGAACCCTATCACCAGCGCCGCCACAGCTGCCGCTAAGCGCGCGAAGAATCTGCGCCAGGCACTGCTGTTAGTACTCGCGCTCATGAAGCGCCGGGCGAGAAGGATGAACACGCCCGCGACGAGCGCAACAACCAACACAATCTGGAAGAGGAGGGTGGGAAGAGAAGTTCCCGCGACCACGAGCGAGGTCCTGAGGTTACTAAACTCAACGGGGACGCCGCTTATAGCGGCAGCCCGCGCAAACAGTCCAGTGACCAACCGCTCGGCAAGCTCTTCGAAGCCCGAAATCAACGTAGTAACGTCCGGTTCCGCCGTCGTGTCCATATTCCCCCCTCAGCGCTTCGGAAGCCAGTTCCGGCGATCATCCAGCGCGCGACCGTCGAACAATTCAAGCTTTTTTGCGAGCCAATTGCCCCGCAGGGGTCGAGTGACGCACCGATTTGTTCTTGCTCTCTTTCGCCTCGTGTTTCTTGCGCTCGCCCGCGCGGCCTTCTTGGCTGGCTCGAACTCGCCGAAAGGCGTCGCCTCATCCAATTCGTCTCCGACATCAACGCAAACACTAACGGGTCGCGGCGATGGGACCGGTGATTGCACTCCTCATTTTCCGGTTGGCCCGGGTCGACCGATCTTGCACACTCCGTTGGCAGTTGATCCGATTTCTATCCAGACATATCCCCTGCTTCTACTCCCTCACTTAGCGCCTTTTATTTCTGATGCACATGCCTACTGGTGGCCGCGCAACTGCATGACCAAGGGTTTGGGAGCGTGCTTGAGCCTGCTCCCATGTTCTCGACGTCGGACATTTGGGGAGCTTGATGGATAACAGGAAGTTTTTGACAGCTGAGGAAGTTTCGGAACGCTATCGCGGCACCATTTCTGTTGGAACGCTGCGAAATTGGCGGGCCAAGAGGATTGGTCCGGCGTACGTCAAGCTTGGCAAAGCCGTGTTGTACCCAATTGAGGAACTGGAGACGTGGGATCACAAGAATACAGTGGCGTGCCGTGCGTCAAAGCGATTCAGCATGCACGGCGGTGAGTGAGCGTGGTTAGTGACGGGGGGCATCCAATACCGCCCCCAGAAGCCGCCCCTCACGTTCTCGGATGTAGAGATTTTTACAATATCTTTCAACTAGATAGCTTACAGCGAGAGGAAGTTGCATAATCACCCATCAGGCGATCCGACACCATCGCGTGCGGACATCGAAATGACCAAGCAGATCATCGACAGCGCCAAGCCGCTCGGCATCGCCGTCCACGACCACATCATCATCGGCAAGAAAGGCAATGCCTCGATGAAGGGCCTGCTGCTGATCTGAGCCCGACGCTCGCCGGCGCCGTCACCCAAACGCCACCGCTCGCGAGCCAATCAGCAACATTCCGCTTTGGCTCAAATGCCCACGGTTGCGGTGTAGAAGTGATATTGCGACGGAAGCGCCCGCTTCGGCGACAATGTGGTAGACCCGCGAATACGAAGCAGCCAGTTCCCGACAGCCATTGCAGGAGATCTATTCAATGACGCTCGAATGCATAAATCCAAATGACCTGCCGATTCCGGAAATGTACTCCCAGGTCGTCGTTGCGACAGGAAGCAAGCTGGTGTTCGTCTCGGGCCAGCAGCCAGAAGACATACACGGCAAGCTCGTTGGCCATGGTGATTTCGCAGTCCAGGCGCGCCTGGCGTTCGGGAATCTCGGCCGAGCGCTTGCTGCCGCCGGCGCTCGGCCCGAGCAAGTCTGCAAGATCACGATCTACATCGTCGATTACAAACGCGACGAACACGTGCCGATCATCGAAGCGGCCCAGATCGAGCTGTTCGGCGATCACAAGCCGGCAAACGTAGTGGTCGGGATAGCGGTGATGTCTCCCGGCTACCTGATAGAGATCGATGCGATCGCGGTCATCGAGCCGTAGGCCAAGCGAGGACGCGTCAAGTCGCCCAAACAAATCCCGGAACTCGCTGCGAGATTGCCACGACCTTGATCTCTCCATCCATCCACGATCACATCGTCATCGGCAGGAATTGCGATGTCTCGATGAAGAGCCTGCTGCTCACCTGATCAACGTCGGAAACAGGAAACACGCAATGCCCCAGCCCGGCGACGAACCATGGCCGTTCGACAAGCCACGCGCAGCCCTCCTGGTCATCGACATGCAAAGCGACTTCGTCGATGAGGGCGCCGTCATGGAAGTGGCCATGGCCCGCCATCGCATTCCGGCGATGCGGCAGGTGGTCGAGCTTTGCCGCGCGCAAGGCGTCCCGGTGATCTACACCCAGCATGTGCTCAGCGACCATTTCGATATCTCGCCGCTGGAAACCAGCTATCAGCCGAAGCTGAAAACCAAAGGCATGCGGGAAGGCAGCGCCGGCGCCGAAATCGTCGCCGCGCTTGCGCCCTTGCCTGGGGATGTCGTCATCAAAAAGCACCGCTACGATGCCTTCCACAACACGCAGCTCGAGACCGTGTTGCGCAACATCCGTGGCGCAGGCCGGGTCGACACGGTGATCATCATCGGCACCGTGACCAGCATCTGCTGCGAATCCACCGCGCGGAGCGCCTTCATGCGCGACTACAAGGTGGCTTTCATCAGCGACGCCAATGGCGGACTGGACGAGGCATCGCACAATGCAACCCTCGACATCATAGGCAAGGTGTTCGGGCGCGTGATGACGGTTGCCGAGCTTGGGAACCTGTTGCGGAGCTGAGCCCGCGCGTCAGCTGGCGTGCGTCTCAAGCTCCGGCGACGAGCCTGCCCTCAAGAAGGTCGCGCCGCTGCTGCAATTCGCCGGAGACGAATTTGGTGAAGGCGTGGACGCGCGCCGTGCGGCGCAAATCGTCGTGCACCAGCACCCACAGCGCCGAGCCGATCTCCTCGATCAGCCCTCCGACCCTTACAAGCCCGGGCAGGCTGTCGCCGAGATAACAGGGCAGCGCCGCAACCCCGATTCCGGCGCCCGCCGCATACGACATCGTCACCAGGGAATCGGCGCGCATGGCGATCTCGACATCGGGCAGCGACGACCGCATCCAGCGGGCGACGCCGGTGTTGGCCAGGCTGTCGTCGGGCGCGATCCAGCGCAGCGCACCCAATCTCGGCTCCGGGGGTAGCGTTTCGGCATAGGAACGTGTCGCGTAGGCGGCGAAGGCGACG
Source organism: Mesorhizobium sp. M0772 (assembly GCF_040320135.1). NCBI lineage: Bacteria > Pseudomonadati > Pseudomonadota > Alphaproteobacteria > Hyphomicrobiales > Phyllobacteriaceae > Mesorhizobium > Mesorhizobium sp. M0772. The sequence continues at coordinate 180,872 of NZ_JAMYPB010000003.1, forward strand.
CCCGAAATGCGCCGGCCGACCAGGATTTCCTGCGGTTGCGACACCGGCCTGATCGCCACGTCTGCATCCCTTTGCGTCAGGTTGGCGATGGAATTCTGCGTCATCGCCTCGACCCGTATGCCGGGATGGAGCTTATGAAACGCCGCCAGGATCGGCGGCAGCACCGACGCCATCAGCGTATCGGTGGTGGTGACCCGCAACCTGCCTTCGAACCTGAGATCCTGCCCCGACAGTTTGCGCGCCAGTTCATTGACCGTCTCGGCCATTGTGCGTGCCGCGCCCAGCAGTTCCTCGCCGCCCGCGGTGAGGGCATAACCAGTCGGCAACCGATCGAAAAGGCGGATGCCCAGCCGCGCCTCGAAGGCGTTGACGCGCCGCAGCACAGTCGTGTGGTTCACGCCCAGGATCCGAGCCGCCGCCGCCAGCGAAGCGCCATCGGCGACGGCCAGCACCATGCGCAGATCTTCCCAGTCGATATCGCGTGAGCTGTGCATTCTTGCAGAAAGATAAGAGAAAACGTTGCGCTCTGCGAGTCAAATGACGCTTCACTGTGCAAAAACGCAGAGCAAGCGGGCGAATCGGCATGTCGATCTGCGCATGCGCGCACGCCATATGGAGTCCGACGACGAAAGAACGGTCGCGGAGAAGAGCCATGACGCCGATAGAACTCTACACCTGCCAGACACCCAACGGGCACAAGGCCTCGATCATGCTGGAAGAGGTCGGCCTGCCCTACTCGGTCCGCTTGGTCGACATCGAAAAGGGCGACCAGACCAAGCCTGATTTCCTGGCGCTCAATCCCAACAACAAGATCCCGGTGATCGTCGACCGGGACGCCCGCCGCACGGTCTTCGAATCCGGCGCCATCCTGCACTACCTGGCGCGACGGTCGGGCAAGCTTCAGCCGGTGGGCGCGCAGGAAGCGGACGATACGCTGACCTGGACCTTGTTCCAGGCGGCCCATGTCGGCCCGACGCTTGGCCAATTGTGGAATTACAAAGTCTTCGCGCCGGAAAAAATCCCTTACGTGATCGAGCGTTTTGAGCGCGAAACCGGACGTGTCTTCCGCGTTCTCGATAGCCGGCTAAAGCACCATGAGCACATTGTCGGCAAAAGCTACGGCATCGCCGATGTGATGACATGGCCATGGATCAACGCGGCCGTCACCAGGCTCGGCCTCAGCCTCGATGACGCGCCAGACCTGGCGCGTTGGTATGCCGCCATAGGCCGACGCTCCGCAGTTGTCAGAGGCATTGCCGTTCCCGCCCTGCCCGAAGCATCGGCTGCCGCTTAGATCATGATGAGATTTGGTTGAAATCTCATCATGACCTAACCCTTTGTTGGAGCATGATCTTTTCCAAAACCCGGCACCCACTTTTTGGGATCATGCCCTAGCCGCCGCACCCCGCATTCAAGGAAAACGATCGTGGAAATCCTCTTCATCCCTCTGGCGCTTGTCGCCGGTGGCCTGCTCGCAGTGCAGGCTGGCGCCAACGCCCAACTTTCAAAGGCGGTCGGCTCTCCCTTTGCCGCGACCACGCTTCAGCTCGCGGTCGGCGCCATCGTGCTGTTGTCGATCACGGCCCTCACCGGAACGACACCGGCTCTGCTTGCCGTTCGGCAAGCCGAATGGTGGCATGCGATCGGCGGCATTGCTTCGGCCTTCTACGTTGTTTCGACCATTCTTCTGTTCCCTCGCCTTGGCGCCGTCGTGTCCGTCGCGATCTTCATCGCTGGGCAGATGCTTGCATCCTTCGCCCTCGACACGTTCGGCTGGCTCGGGATCCCCGACGCCGGACTGCGAGCCGGGCCTGCCTTAGGCATGCTCGTCTTGCTTGCCGGGGCTGCCCTCATCGTTCTGGGACAGAAGGGCGCGGCCGACAATACCGCATCCTCAAGACCAGGGTGGATCGGACTGGCGCTGCTGGCAGGCGCCGTGCTTCCGGTGCAAGGCGCTGTAAACGCCTTGCTTCGGCACGACCTTGGCGGCGCGCCGTTTGCGGTCGGCACCATCTCGTTCCTGGTGGCGATGCTGGCCATGGCCGCGGTGCTTCTGATCGCGCTTGCCCTGACGAAGACGCCCCGCCCTCGCCTCGCCGGCTTGTCGTCGATGCCCTGGTGGGGCTGGCTCGGAGGTTTTGCCGGCGCCACCTATGTCACGACCGTGTTCACCGCCATCCCCGTCATCGGAGCGGCAGCTGCCGTCAGCCTGACGGTGGCCGGCCAGCAGGTCGCCGGCATCTTCGTCGACACCTTCGGCTGGTTCCGCCTGCCGCAGCGGCTTGTCTCCGGCATGCGGCTCGCCGGCGTCGTGCTGCTTTTGGCCGGCTGCATCATCATCAAGGCGCTTTGATCCCGCTGGAACAAGGCAAGCCGAATCAAACCAGCCCCTGCCCTCCCTGATTTGGGGGGTCAGGTGTCGCTCCGGCGTCACCAACGAAGCAAGGTCCGGGCGCCGCAGAAGCAATTTTTCGCTCCTTCCACAACCGGCTCTAGAATTTCGATCGCAAATCACGCATGATGCACTTGGTATTTTCCCGGGACGGCTTCGCGCCCCCTGAAATACCGGGAGGAACGGGACATGCCCATAGTGGTTGTACTCGTTTTGATCGTCGTGGGCTCGGTGTTGTTCCACTTCCTGAGCCCATGGTGGTGGACTCCGATTGCCTCGAATTGGGACTATATCGACAACACCATCATCATCACCTTTTGGATTACCGGCGTCGTCTTCGCCGCAGTCGTCCTATTCATGGCCTATTGCGTTTTCCGCTTCCGTCACCGCGAAGGCAACCAGGCGGCCTACGAACCGGAGAACAAGCGGCTCGAATGGTGGCTGACGATCGTCACCGGAGTGGGTGTTACCGCCATGCTGGTTCCCGGCCTGTTTGTCTGGAGCCGGTTCGTCAACGTTCCAAGCGACGCAACCGTGGTCGAAGTCGTCGGCCAGCAATGGCAGTGGAGCTTCCGCTTGCCCGGCAAGGACGGCAAACTCGGCACATCCGACACCCGCGACGTCACCGCTGAAAATCCGCTGGGCGTGATCGCCAAGGATCCCAGCGGCCAGGACGACGTCGTGGTCGAAGCGGCCGACCTGCATCTGCCGGTCGGCAAGCCGGTCAAGATGCTGCTGCGCTCGATCGATGTGTTGCACGATTTCTACGTTCCGGAATTCCGCGCCAAGATGGACATGATACCGGGCTCGGTCACCTATTTCTGGTTCACCCCCACCAAGACCGGGACCTTCCAGGTTCTGTGCGCCGAACTGTGCGGCCAGGGGCACCCGATGATGCATGGCATCGTCATGGTCGATACCGAGCAGGACTATGTGGCCTGGCTCGACCAGCAGCAGACGTTCGCGCAGTTGTCGGCGCCGCAGCAGACGGGCTCGGTGGAACAGGCGCCGGGCAACGCGACGGCGTCAGCTCTAGAAGTTGCGGCAAAACTCGAAACTGTCGGGTCCCGCTGAAGGGCACGGAGGTGCTCCGCCTATGGTCGATATCACGCCTGCAGATGCCGTCCCGCCCGCCGAAGTCGCGGAAATGGAGCTTTACCATCCGCACAGCTGGTGGACGAAGTATGTCTTCTCGCAGGACGCCAAGGTCATCGCCATCCAGTATTCGGCGACCGCAACGGCCATCGGCCTGGTCGCGCTGGTGCTGTCCTGGCTGATGCGGCTGCAGCTCGGCTTCCCCGGCACGTTCGATTTCATCACCCCCGAGGCCTACTACCAGTTCATCACCATGCACGGCATGATCATGGTGATCTACCTGCTCACGGCACTCTTCCTCGGCGGCTTCGGCAACTACCTGATCCCGCTGATGGTCGGCGCCCGCGACATGGTCTTTCCCTATGTCAACATGCTGAGCTACTGGATCTACCTCCTTGCCGTGCTGGTGCTGGTGTCGAGCTTCTTTGCGCCCGGCGGACCGACCGGCGCCGGGTGGACGCTCTATCCGCCGCAAGCCATCATGACCGGCACACCTGGCGGCCAGGAATGGGGCATCATCCTGATGCTCGTCTCGCTGATCCTGTTCATCATCGGCTTCACCATGGGCGGTCTGAACTATGTCGTGACGGTGCTGCAGGCCCGCACGCGCGGCATGACGATGATGCGCCTGCCGCTGACCGTCTGGGGCATCTTCACCGCCACCGTCATGGCGCTGCTCGCCTTTCCGGCGCTGTTCGTCGCCTGCGTGATGATGCTGCTTGACCGCGCGCTTGGAACCTCCTTTTTCATGCCCGCGGTCGTCGAGATGGGGGAACAGCTACAGCACAATGGCGGCAGCCCGATCCTGTTCCAGCATCTGTTCTGGTTCTTCGGCCACCCGGAAGTCTACATCGTGGCGCTGCCGGCCTTCGGCATCGTCTCCGATCTGATCAGCACGCATGCGCGCAAGAACATTTTTGGCTACCGGATGATGGTCTGGGCCATCGTTGGCATCGGCGCGCTGAGCTTCGTGGTATGGGCGCACCACATGTATGTCAGCGGCATGCACCCCTATTTCGGCTTCTTCTTCGCCACCACGACACTGATCATCGCCATCCCGACGGCGATCAAGGTCTACAATTGGGTGCTGACGCTGTGGCGGGGCGACATCCATCTCACCATACCGATGCTGTTTGCCATGGCTTTCATCGTCACCTTCGTCAATGGCGGGTTGACCGGGCTGTTTCTCGGCAACGTCGTCGTCGACGTCCCGCTGTCGGACACGATGTTCGTCGTCGCCCACTTCCATATGGTCATGGGTGTTGCTCCGATCGTCGTCATCTTCGGCGCGATCTACCACTGGTACCCGAAGGTCACCGGCCGGATGCTGAACGAGACGCTCGGCCGGTTCCATTTCTGGGTCACATTTCTCGGCGCCTACCTGATCTTCTTTCCCATGCATTACATCGGCCTGATGGGCGTGCCGCGGCGCTATGCCGAACTGACCGACGTGACGGTCATGACGGAGTCGGCGCATCACCTGAACTCGTTCATCAGCATCATGGCGTTTATCGTCGGCTTCGCCCAGATCGTTTTCCTGTTCAATCTTATCTGGAGCATCCGCCATGGGCGCGAGGCCGGTGGCAATCCATGGCGGGCCACGACACTCGAATGGCAAACGCCGCAGACACCACCCGCGCATGGCAATTTCGGCAAGGATCTGCCGATCGTCTATCGCTGGGCCTATGACTACAGCGTGCCGGGCGCCAAGGAGGACTTCATTCCGCAAAACATGCCGGGCACGTTCGGCCCCTCCAGGGAGCCGGCATGAGCGTCATCCTGGTCTTCCTTCTCGTGATCGCCGGCTTTGCCGGCTGGTGGCTCTCGCATCAGCGGCTGATGGCGAAACCATGGCTCGAGCAAGGTGTGGCAGGAGATTTTGTCGCCTTCGACCGATCGAGCCTGCCGACCGCCAAGATCGGCCTCGGTGTCTTCCTCGCCGTGGTCGGCTGCCTGTTTGCGCTGTTCACCAGCGCCTACTTCATGCGTATGGCGCTGTCGGACTGGCAGCCGCTGCCCATCCCACGCCTGCTCTGGCTCAACACCGGCATGCTGGTGCTGAGCAGCATCGCGCTGCAATGCGCCTCGATCGCGGCGCGCAAGCGCCAGATGGACACGGTCAGGCTCGGCCTTGCCGCGGCTGGGCTCACCGCGATCGCCTTCCTCATCGGGCAGCTCATGGCATGGCGGGACCTGACCGCCGATGGCTATTTTCTGGCCTCCAATCCGGCCAACAGTTTTTTCTACCTGATAACCGGGATGCACGGCCTGCATATAGTGGGAGGGCTGGTGGGCCTGGGCAGGACAACCGCCGGCGCCTGGAACGGGGCACGGCCGGAACGGCTTCGCCTCAGCGTCGAATTATGCGCCATGTACTGGCATTTCCTGCTTTTCGTCTGGCTCGCCATCTTCGCTCTTTTAGCCGGCTGGGCCGCGACGTTCATCGATATTTGCCGGCAGTTGCTGACCTAGGAGGTCGAGGAGCATGGCAGAAACGACACTGACGCATACCGGCCAAACGGAGACGCGGCCCGCAGGCTGGCAAGGCATCGCCGCCGACTGGTCCTCGGATCAGCGCGCGTTCAAGAACGTGTCCTGGGGCAAGGCCATGATGTGGATCTTCCTGCTCAGCGACACCTTCATCTTCGGCTGCTTCCTGCTCTCCTACATGACCGCGCGCGTCTCCACACGTGTGCCGTGGCCCAATCCGAGCGAGGTCTTTGCGCTTCGCATGGGCGGTTCGGACATTCCACTGATCCTGATTGCCATCATGACCTTCGTGCTGATATCGAGCAGCGGAACGATGGCCATGGCGGTCAATTTCGGCTATCGCCGCGACCGCCGCAAAACCGCAATCCTCATGCTTCTGACGGCAGCGCTAGGAGCCACCTTCGTCGGCATGCAAGCCTTCGAATGGACCAAGTTGATCACCGAAGGGGTACGGCCGTGGGGCAATCCCTGGGGCGCGGCACAATTCGGCTCGACTTTCTTCATGATCACCGGCTTCCACGGCACGCATGTGACGATCGGGGTGATCTTCCTCATCATCGTGGCGCGAAAGGTCTGGCGTGGAGACTACGACGTCGGTCGTCCCGGCTTCTTCACCAGCCGCAGGGGTCGCTACGAGAACGTCGAAATCATGGGGCTCTACTGGCATTTCGTCGACCTGGTCTGGGTGTTCATTTTCGCATTCTTCTATCTTTGGTGAGAGGCTGACATGGCTGAAGCAACCGCAAACGGCCTCGGGCAACACGCGCTGCACTCTGATCATGCGCATGAAGGGCCATCGACCGGCGTCGCGGAGGTTCATCAGGAACATCCGATCAAGCTCTATCTGGTGGTCTGGGCATGGCTGTTCATCCTCAGCGCCTGCTCCTACATGGTCGATTATCTCGGCATCCACGGCTATCTCAGATGGTCTCTGATCCTGATCTTCATGATCCTCAAGGCCGGGCTGATCGTCGCCGTGTTCATGCACATGGCCTGGGAGCGGCTGGCGCTGACCTATGCGATCATCCTGCCGCCACTTCTGATATTGGTGTTCGTGGCGATGATGCTCTTCGAAGCGGACTACACGCTTCTCACCCGGTTGTCCTTCTTCGGACCGGGGCCCTGACGCACAGTCTTCATCTCCGGTCAAAGACCGGAGATGAAGCTTCCCATCAGCTGATCTGCAGGGTCAGAGGCCTACCCGCGTCGGGGACGATGGCGGCTCCACAACCTTGCGGTAGACATGCCAGGTGGCGTGACCCAGGATCGGCAGCACGACCGCCAGCCCGGCAAACACCGGCAGCGAGCCTATGATCAGGGCGACGGCGACAATCAGTCCCCAGACAGCCATGGGGATCGGGTTCGCCAGCACCGCTCGCACCGACGTGTGGATGGCTTCGTAGGCGCCGACGTCGCGGTCGAGCAGCAATGGGAAGGCGACGACCGTCGTGCACAACACCACCGCGGCGAAGACGAAGCCGATGGCGTGCCCCAGGACAATCAGAGACCACCCGCGTCCGGTGGCAAATATTTCATTGATGAAGCCCGAAATCGATACAGGCGGAGCCGGGCCGAAGAGATATTCGTAGAACACCTGCGCCGCCAAAAGCCAGGCGATGAAGATTGCAACCAGCATGATCCCGACTGCGGCGATGGCTGGCAGGGCCGGAGAATTCCTGACCTCGAAAGCGTGCGTCCAGGAGGTGTCGAGCCCGGCTTCTCGTCTGCGGCTGATCTCATAGAGGCCGATCGCCGCGAATGGACCGATCAGCGCAAAGCCGGACACCAGCGGAAACAACATCGGCAACGCATTGGCGCCCGAAGTCCAGGCAGCGAGCACCACGCCGACAAGCGGATAGATCAGGCAGAGAAAGACGATGTGCGACGGTTTGACCATAAAATCGTCAACACCGCGCTTGAGCGCATCGAAAAGATCGGAAACACTGATTTTTCGGATTTTGGTGTGTTCCAGCTTTTCGCTGGCGCCTGCAATCACGTGAAAACTTGTCATGCCCGTTCCTCCAGACCAGGTCCGGCAAGGTCGCGGTTTCACGGTGCTGCCGTTCTGCATGACTGGCCACGCGAACCGCGACCTGCACCGCAATCAATATACTCCATTGACTGGAGCTTGTCGCCCGTTCTTACAAAAGGCTCCCGGAAGGCGAGGTTTCCGAACACAGCGTCATGCCGTCACCCTCCGGCTGACATGAACGCGCGCATCGCGATGGTATCGGCAAGCAGCACCGCAAAGATCGCGAAAAGATAGAAGATCGAATAGGCAAACAGCGCCTTGGCCGGTTTCATCTCCTTGTCGAGGATGACCAGGGCGTTCCAGGCATGCCAGATGAAACCCGCGCCCAACGCAGCCGAAACAATCCCATAGACCCCGCTCGTAAATCCGAACGCCCAGGGCAGCACTCCGATCGGTGCCAGGAGCAGTGAATAGGCGAAGATCTGCCTTCTGGTCGAGGCCTGGCCGGCCACGTTCGGCATCATCGGGATGCCGGCAGCGGCATAGTCGCCGGCCTTGAACAGTGCGAGCGCCCAGAAATGCGGCGGCGTCCACAGGAAAATGATCAGGAACAGGATCAGGCTTTCAATGCCGATGGCGCCGGTGGCCGCCGCCCAGCCGATCATCGGAGGAAGCGCACCAGCCGCGCCGCCGATGACGATGTTCTGCGGCGTCGAGCGCTTCAGCCACATCGTATAGATGACGACGTAGAAAAAGATGGTGAAGGCCAGCAGTGACGCGGCAAGCCAGCCCACCAGCACGCCGAGCGTCATGACCGAAAGTGCGGAAAGCACCAGGCCGAAGCCGAGAGCTTCGCCGGCCGTGACGCGGCCCGACGGAACCGGCCGCTTTGACGTGCGCGACATCAGCGCGTCGATGTCGGCGTCGTACCACATGTTGAGCGCGCCGGCCGCTCCCGCTCCAACCGCAATCGCACCTATGGCGATCACGGCGATGACCGGGTTCATCGCGCCGGGCGCCACCATCAGACCGACGAAGGCGGTAAAGACGGCAAGGGCCATGACCCGAGGCTTCAAGAGCGCAAAGAAATCACTGGCCGTCGCTTCCGAGAGGCGGACGCCGGTATCCTTAAGGCTTTCCTTGACCGACATTTGAGACGACCATCGATGGAAACCGGGCAGCCTAGAGCAATTCCAGAAAGAGCGTATGCGGTTTTCCGTCCGGAATTGCGTAAGAACAAAGAGATCGAGCGGATCGCCGTTTCCGTGAGACGGTGAAACGCTCTGGCCGGCCGACGAGCCAGGTTACGGGGAAAATTGCTTCAGATAGGCGATGACGTTGGCGACGTCCTCGTCCTTCTTGAGACCGGGAAACGCCATCTTCGTCCCTTTGACCATTGCCTTGGGGTCGTGAAGATACGTCGTCAGTGTCGGTTCATCCCATTTGACGCCGGATGTGCCGGCCGCGATCATGGCTTCGGAATATTTGAAATCCGGATGCGTGCCGGCCGTCCGGCCGATAACGCCATGCAACGAAGGGCCTATCTTGTTGGTATCTTGGTCTGCGACGTGGCAGACCTTGCATTTGGTGAAGACCTTCTCGCCCGCCGCGGCGTCCTGTGCCCGCGATGGATTGGCGATGAAAGTTGCAACGGAAACGACGGCGAAAAACGCAACCAAGCGCATGGCATTCCTCCCTGATCGTCAAATTTGCCTGAGACGGTCTGCACATGCCGGTAGCACCAGCATGCGCCCTGCACGGCAGAATAGATTCTCCGCTCCTCCCCAGATGGAATTGCGGCACTTGTGTACCACAGAATCTGGCCGGTAGGTAGAACAGGTCGACCGTACAAAGGTTCAGGTGGGCTGCGGTGGCTCAAGGCACATCCGCCACAACGAAAAAGGCCGCCTCGAGGGCGGCCTTTTCTGATCTTGTCGTCAGGCGCTTATTCGGCGTCCTTGGCGGCCTTCTTCTTCGGGGCTGCCTTCTTCTTCGGCTCTTCCGCGTCGTCGGCCTTTTCAGCCTTGTCGGCCTTCTTGGCAGCGGCCTTCTTCGCCGGCTTGGCCTTGGCTGTATCGCCCTCTTCGTCGTCAGCCATCAGCTCTTCCTTGCTGACCTTGACGTCGGTGACCGAGATCTGGCTGAGCAGATGGTCGACGACCTTCTCCTCGAACATCGGCGCGCGCAGCGTGTTCAGGGCTTCCGGATTGCTGCGATAGAACTCGAAGGCTTCCTGCTGCTGGTTGGCCGGGTAGCGGCGCACCTGCTCGAACAGGCCGCGCTGCAGTTCCTCGTCGGAAACGGTGACGCCGGCCTTCTCGCCGATCTCGGCCAAAACCAGGCCGAGACGCACGCGGCGCTCGGCAAGCCGCAGATATTCGGCGCGTGCCTCTTCTTCCGTCGTCTCCTCGTCGGCGAAGGTACGGCCGGCGGCTTCGAGATCGCGGTTGACCTGGGTCCAGATGTTGTTGAACTCGGCATCGACGAGCTTCGACGGCGCCTCGAACGAATAGGCCGCGTCAAGCTGGTCGAGCAGCTGACGCTTGACCTTCTGGCGCGTCATCGAGCCGAACTGGTTCTCGATCTGGCCGCGCACCACGTCGCGCAGGCGCTCCAGCGATTCCAGGCCGAGGTTCTTGGCCATCTCGTCGTTGATTTCCAGCGCGCCGGGCTTGGACACTTCCTTGACGGTGACGTCGAAGGTGGCTTCCTTGCCGGCCAGATGCGCGGCCTGGTAGTTTTCCGGGAAAGTGACCGTGACCTGCTTCTCGTCGCCGGCCTTGGCGCCGATCAGTTGGTCCTCGAAGCCCGGAATGAATTCCTTGGACCCCAGAACCAGCGGCTGGTCGGTGCCGGCGCCGCCGGAAAAGGCCTCGCCGTCGATCTTGCCGACATAGTCGATCGAAACGCGATCGCCTTCGGCGGCCTTGCCGGTCTTCGGCTCGAAGCTTCGCGCCGATTCGGCAACGCGCTGGACCTGCTCGTCGATCTCGCTGTCCGGCACTTCGAATACCTGGCGCGTCACCTTGATGTCGGAGAAATCCTTGATCTCGATCGCCGGGATGACCTCGTAGTTGAGGCGGAATTCGAAGTCGGCGCCGCCGGCCAGGATCTTCTCGGCCTCTTTCTCGTCTTCCGTCATGATCACTTCAGGCTCCATGGCGGCCTTTTCGCCGCGCCCCGTGATGATCGAACGGGTCGAATCGTTGAGGATCTCATTGACCACTTCGGCCATGAACGACTTGCCGTAGACCTTGCGCAAATGCTGCACAGGCACCTTGCCGGGACGGAAGCCGTTGATGCGGACCTTGTTCCTGGCGTCGGACAGCCGCGCCATCAGCTTGGCTTCCATATCACCGGCCGGCACGGTGATCTTGATCTCGCGCTTGAGACCGGAGTTGAGCGTTTCGGTGACCTGCATCGTAAAACCTTTATCTTCACCAAAGAGGCTGCCACGGCGTCTTGCCGTTCACAGCCTGCCGGTACAATCTTGCCGGGAATGGCTTTTGGTACGGAACCTGGCGATTTGACCGAAATTACGGCTCAAATTGTTCCAAACTGCGTTCCAAGATGTGAATAAGTTCTTGTTTTTCCTACTTCTTATCACATTCTGCAGAAGCGGATCGGCGCGTCCCGTCACATTTGACACGCCTTTTGTCACAGGCGAGGCCAATTTTCAACCATCTTCGCGTTGCAGCGAATGACCGCCCCAACGGCAGACATTTTCGCCCCGACATTGACAGAATGATGGCTACATGGGATTGCCGACAAATGCGGATGTGGCGGAACTGGTAGACGCCCTGGATTTAGGTTCCAGTGCCGAAAGGCGTGGGGGTTCGAGTCCCTTCATCCGCACCACCCTTCGCTCTATCGAGCTTCGGGTGGCAGGCCACCCAGGAGCTTGATAAAGCGAAGGGTGTCCTCCGAAGCCGTGGCGTAGGAGGACTGGCGGCGACGGCCTACACTTCAAACACTTGACCGGTAAACCACTCCGCCAATTTCGCCAGCTCCGGCCCCAGCACCCGGTCGGCGTCGACCGGCGGCACGATCTTCCTGATATCCGCGACAAAATCCTGCAATGCCGGCGGCGCGGCGCGTTCAGTCACGTACAGGGCCTGCGAGGCGATCATCGCCAGCATCGCCATTGCCGCATCGAGGCAGCGGCCGGCCGTCGCTTCCTTGGTCCAGGCGAAGAATGCGGTGGTGGCGACGTCGTCCTGGCCGGCGCCGGCCGATTCGGTGCCCGGAATGAAGGTGCGCTGCGCCGCGAGTTTGGCCTGTTCGAGATAGCCGGTGATCGCCATCGGCACATAGCCGACATTGCCGTGCCCGTCGCTGTCGGCCCAATGCCGCCCGGTCATCAACAGGTCGGGCAGCAGCGACACCTTGCCGTTCAGCAGCTTTGAGGCGTGGCGGTCGCAGAGCAGGCAGAGATCGGCCCAGATCGCCGCCAGATCGTCGAGCGCCGGCGTCGCCATGGCATTGTGATAGCCGCCGGTCGAGATGCAGCGCCCCAGCGGGTGCGCCGCGTCGGGCGGGATATAGACTGGATTGTCCGAGATCGAGGCCAGCGATACGGTCGCCGCCTGCTCGGCGCCGGCCAGCGCCCGATGCGCATGGCCGAGCACACGCGGCACGATGCGGTAGCTGACCGGCGCCTGATAATTGCGCCGTCCATCCCCTGCGCCGACCAGAAACTGCCGCAACCCTTGCAAGGCGGCCGCTTCGTGTTCGTCGCCCCAGAGCCCGTCGAGCGCTGCATCATAATGCTCGAGCGGCGCACGAAACGCTTCGATCGACAGCGCGAACACCTTGTGCGCCATGGCGAGGCGACGACGCGCGGCAAGTGCTGCGTCCGCCACCAGTGCCGCAGCGCAGGGCGAGCCGTTGATCAGCGAACCGCGCTCCTTCACCTCAAGCTCAAGGCTGGCGGTAAGCGCAGCAAACAGCGGATAGAGCGCCAGGATCTCGCCGGCGCCACCCTGCCCTTGCGACGGCACCACCGGCATCGGGCCGCCGTCGAGCATCGCCGCGACCGCCCGTGCGATGCGCGGCGTGGTCGCGGCATTGCCTTCGATAAAGTTGGTCAGCCGCGCCAACACGATCGCCCTTACGACGCGCTCAGGCAATGGCTCACCGAACGATGTGGCGGCAGCAAAAGCCTTGATGCGCGCATGGCGGTCGCGCTCGTCAAGTTCGAGCTTGCGGCTTGCCAGCTCGCCCATCGCGGTGGTGACGCCGTAGATGACCGGCGGCGGATCGGACTCAATGAGTTTCAGGAACGAGGCGCGGCATTCGGCAATGCGTTGCAAGGCCTTGTCGCCGATTTCGACCGTGTCGTTTCTCCAGGCGACGCGCAAAACGGCATCGAGATTGATATCTTCGCGCGTCGTCACCGTAATCGGCATTGTCTTCGCCCGTCTGGTTTGCATGAGGGCGAAGCGATCGATCGTTGCCGAAATCCATGCCCTGGGTAATGTCTTCTAGTAGAGCGGTTCCTCAAACAATGTCTTGTCGCCGTCCATCAGCGCCTTGATCTGTGCCTGGCCACTGGCGGCGAGCGCGATGCGCACGCCGAATGGCCGCACCCGCATGTCGTTCTGGATCGCCATGCCCTGGCCCTCAGGTAGGTAGAAGCGGTCGATGCCGTATTGCGGTGCGATCGTGGATTCAGGATCAAGCGTCCAGCCCGGCGCGACCTGGCCGACAATATCGGCTTCGTCGGCGGTCGCCGGCGTCGGAGCCTTGCCGAACCAGGCCGTGGTCGCATGCCAATAGCCGTCGGCACCTGGCTTCAGCCGGACCACGATCGGCGTGATCTCGCTCACGAGCTGGCCGGCCGGGATGTTGGCGATCAGCTTCACCGGCAAGCGCGATATTTCATAGCCGAGGATAATATAGTCGCCGCGCAGCAGATCGCGCGGATCGACCGGCTCGACTTTCAGCAAGACCTCCTTTCCGTTGCGCAGGATCGCCGCGCGGCCGGCGATGATCCAGCTCAGGAAGCCGATCTGGACGAGCGCCAGGACCAGCGCCGAGATGACAAGTTTCTTTCCAGACATTATGCTGCCGCTCCTTCCGGGGCCTTCATGCGTTTTTCCACACGGATGATGACGAGAGCCAGGGTGCCGAAAAGCACCGCGGCAGCCAGGAAGAAGCCGGCCGTGCCGAGCATCGTCTGCAAGGTCACGACGTAGATAATGGCAAGTTCGAAGGCAAAGCCGGCATAAGCAACCCAGCGCAGCCCCCTGCTCTCGCGCCCGCCCAGAACGATCGCCGCCGCAATCCCGGCCAGCGCGATAACCGAGGCGACGGCAAAGCCGTTGCTGAAGGCGTTATCATCGCCCAGTTCGATCTGGATCATCGCCAGCCCGGTGAGAAAGCCGATCAAGGCGTGCAAAGGCAGCCGCCCGCCGAGTTGCAAGATCCGGTCGGCCGGCCCGGCGGCGAAGATCGAAACCGCAAACAGCAGCGCCGACACCACGACGAGAGGAATAGCCAGGGCGAGCGTGTTCTGGTCCAGGCCGCGCACCGCGATATAGAAAATGACCGAGAGAATGATCAGGTGGCGTGCCGGCTGGCTGCGCGTCCACAACGAGACGACAAAAAGCACCGGCGCCATGATGACGAAGAAATCCGGAAATACGGGGCGGTCATAAAAGTCGAACGCGCGCACGAACAGCCAGGCAACGGATATGCCGACGGCAGCGACCGTCAGCGGGTTCGAGCGCAACGCCACCGCGGCAAATGCGGTGCCGATGCCCCAGGTGACGATGGCCGAGGCTTCGTCACCCGTGAGATGGTACATCTGGCCGATCAGCGCGATCGATCCGCCGAAGGCCGCGGCGGCCACGATCCACAGCGCCTCGCCGATCGCCGCATGGTCGCGCATCTTCAACACCGCGCCGCCGACATAGCCGGCGAGAATGACGGCAAACAGTGCCGCGACCCGCACCAGCCGCGGGATGGCGTCCCAGTTGGCGGCGACGAAGAGCAGGATCGCGGCGCCGAACAGCAGCGCCGCCATCATGGCCAATATAGTGCCGAAGCTCAGCGATTTGCGCTCGTTTGCGTCGATGTCGCGCTTAAGCGCATCGGCCGTCTTCGCGTCGATCAGGCCAGCCTGCAGCCACCGCCCGATATCGGCCCTCGCCCGCGACGAATAGCTCGCCATGCCGCTTCTCCCCCACCTTGGTCTTTCTGACAGCCGATCCGCTCAAATCGTTGACGCAACGTCATTTTCCGATTCGGGTTTCTTCATGACGAAGCCGCGAACGCGCGTTAATGTTGCATTGCACAATTTGCATTGCTGCCATGCGCCAACAGCACTTTTAAATCGATATAACCCAGCCTATTTACTGTTCGTACACAAACGGAATGATCCGAAGAAAGACGAAACGAGCACTACCATGAACCTGATCCGCAACTACCGCAACTGGCGCCGCTACCGGGACACCGTCTCCGAGCTGAGCCGCCTGTCGAACCGTGAACTGACCGACCTCGGCATCAGCCGCAGCGACATCCACTACGTCGCCCGCAAGGCGGTCTAATCCTCTTCGGATCGCAAATGGTCCGAACCAGTTTTGAAAAAGAGAACGACAATGAACCTGATCCGCAACTATCGTAACTGGCGCGTTTACCGCGACACCGTTACCGAGCTGGGTCGCCTTTCGAACCGTCAGCTCCATGATCTCGGCATCGTCCGTGACGAGATCAAGATCATCGCCCGCAGGGCGACGATCTAACCAGAATTTCGCCAGGGTCGACCTCCTCCCCGACCCTGACGGATACGGTCAGCCTTCACCTCCTCCCGAGGGTTGACCACCAAAACGGCGCCCGCCGCACCTCCTCCCGCGGCGGGCGCTGTTTCCAAAGCGAACGCAGTTCGTCTTTCCGAAGCGAACGCTAGTTCGTCTTCAAAGTGAACGCAGGTCGTCTTCCAGGGATTTCGCCTCCCTCGATCCGGCGAAAAGAATTTCGTCAAAGCCGACCTCCTCCCCGGCAATGGCGAATACGGCCGATCCCCACCTCCTCCCGAGGATCGGCCCCAAAAACGACACCCGCCGCACCTCCTCCCGCGGCGGGTGTTGTTGTTTTTGGGGCAGGTTTGCGGCTGTGCTTGCGGTCGATCGAGGCGCTTTGCGCCGCCATCCAAGCGTCGCCGCGGACATAAGAAACTCGAGCTCCGTCGTTGCACGACAATGACCCACGCTCGCACCGGCCAATTGCAAACGGCGCGCCAAGCGATTATTCCGGCGCTCATGAGCAAAAATCCTATCCACATCGTCGGCGGCGGCCTCGCCGGCTCCGAAGCCGCCTGGCAGGCAGCACAAGCCGGTGTTCCCGTCATTTTGCATGAGATGCGCCCGGTGCGCGGCACCGATGCGCACAAGACCGATGGGCTTGCCGAACTTGTCTGTTCCAATTCCTTCCGCTCCGACGATGCCGAGAACAACGCCGTCGGCCTGCTGCATGCCGAAATGCGGCTGGCCGGCTCGCTGATCATGAGTGCCGGCGACGCCAACCAGGTGCCGGCAGGCGGCGCGCTGGCCGTGGATCGCGACGGTTTCTCCGACGCGGTGACGAAAAAGCTTGAAGCGCACCCGCTGATCACCATCGAGCGCGAGGAAGTGCCGGGCCTGCCGCCGGCGGAATGGGACCAGGCGATCATCGCCACGGGACCGCTGACCGCACCTTCGCTCGCCCAGTCGATCGCCGAGGCGACCGGCGCCGACGCACTGGCCTTCTTCGACGCGATTGCCCCGATCATCCATTTCGACACGATCGACATGGACACCTGCTGGTTCCAGTCGCGCTACGACAAGGTTGGGCCCGGCGGCACCGGCAAGGATTACATCAACTGCCCGATGGACAAGGACCAGTATCTCGCCTTCGTACAGGCGCTGGTCGACGGCCACAAGACCGAATTCAAGCAGTGGGAAGGCACGCCCTATTTCGACGGCTGCCTGCCGATCGAAATCATGGCCGAGCGCGGCGTCGAGACGCTGCGCTACGGGCCGATGAAGCCGATGGGGCTGACCAATGCCCACAATCCGACGGTAAAAGCCTATGCCGTGGTGCAGCTGCGCCAGGACAATGCGCTGGGCACGCTCTACAACATGGTCGGTTTCCAGACCAAGCTGAAGCATGCCGAGCAGGTGCGCGTGTTCCGCACCATTCCGGGCCTGGAAAACGCCGACTTCGCGCGCCTCGGCGGCCTGCACCGCAACACCTACATCAACTCGCCGACCTTGCTCGACGCTTCCCTGCAGCTGAAGTCGCGGCCCGGCCTGCGCTTTGCCGGCCAGATCACCGGCTGCGAGGGCTATGTCGAGAGCGCGGCGATCGGCCTGCTCGCCGGCCGCTTCGCCGCCGCCGAGCGTCTCGGCCACGCGCCGTCCCTGCCGCCGCTCACCACCGCCTTCGGCGCCCTGCTCAACCACATCACCGGCGGCCACATCGTCTCAGACGACGAGCCGGGCAAACGCTCGTTCCAGCCGATGAACGTCAATTTCGGCCTGTTCCCGCCGGTGGAAGCACCGAAGACCGAAGGCAAACGCCTGCGCGGCAAGGACAAGACGGTGGCCAAGCGCCACGCGATCACCTCACGCGCGCGGGCAGATTGTCGGGAGTGGCTAGGGCTGCCGGCGCAAACAGCGGAAGCTGCTGAATAGCCAAGTCTCAGAGTCCTAACGCGATTGACGTTTACGTCAACTCGCTGGCCATCCCCGCGTTGCGCGCCTGAGCAACAGCCAATGCCGGCGCAGAGCCGAAAGCCGGGCTGCGCCACCAAGCGGCGAGCGGCCATTGCCCATCTTGCCGAGATAGGCGCTGGTCAGCGCCAGCGGCAGGAACGCCGGGCGCAGCGTTTCCGGAAGTGCGGACGCCCCTTGCTCGAAAGCGCGGAGATGCTCCTGCGCCAATGCAATCATCGCAGCCACCGCGCGCTGAGCGCCGGGGCCGCCGTCGCCGCTGACGAACTCCTCCGGCGACGAGCCGGCCGCGGCAAGGATATCCGCCGGCACGAAGCATTGCCCGCGTCGGCGATGCAGCGGCAACAGCAGCAACAGGCCGGTCATCGCCTGGGCGCAGCCGGCCCTGCCCGCCAGTTCGGCAAAGCGCGGCGCCTCATTGGGATCGAGCACCATCGCCGCCAGCTGGATCAGCGCGGCCGCCGTCTCGCCGCAATAGCCCTCGAGATCGGTGCGCGACGGCATCGGATCGTCATAGAGGTCGAAGATGCGGGCCTCGAGCATGTTGTCGAAGGCAGTTTTGGGCAGGCCATGGGCAGAAATCGTCGCCTTCAGCGCATCGGCGAGCGGGTTGCCTGTGGCTGCGGCTTCAGCAGCGATGACATCGCGCCACCATTGCAGCCTCACTTCGCCCGGCAATGCCTCGTGGATGCGGTCTCGGACAGACGCAATCTCGGCATTGAAGGCGTAAAGCGAAAACAGCGCCGCGCGCTTGTCGGCCGGTGCATAGAGTGCGCTGACATAGCGGTCATGGTCGCCGGCGCGCACCGCCTCCATGACGATGTCAGCTGTATCGGTCACGTCAGTCGACGGCGATGAGCGCCGCGGCCACGGCGCGGTCTTCGGCAAGCAGAACATTGTAGGTCCGCACCGCTGCCCCCGTCGACATCGGGTCGGAGCCAATGCCAGCCGCCTTCAGCGCCGCCCGAAGTGCTGCCGGCAAGGGCCGCAAATCCTTGCCTGTGCCGACCAGCAGGATCTCGACCTTGTCGGCCTCGGCCAGCAGCAGGTCGAAATCCGCCGCCGTCAGGGCCAGCGGATCGGCCGGCTCCCAGCCATGGATGCCGGAGGGCAGGCAAAGAAGCGAGCCGCGATGCGACATGTCGGCGAAGCGGAAGCCGCCATTGCCGTAGGCTTCGATCGGCGCCCGTCCGGGGAAATGCGCCTCGCGAATGACGATGCCTTTTGCCACCAGCGCGGCCGTCAGGTCGCCATGGCCTTGCCGCCACCAACCGGCTTCTCCTCATCGGCGCTCGCTCCCTGCGGCCTGAGCCTGAACAGGATCAGCAAGGGCGCTGCGATGAAGATCGACGAATAGGTGCCGAAGACGACGCCGAACAGCATCGCCATGGTGAACGAGCGGATCACCTCGCCGCCGAACAACACCAGCGCCAGCAGCGCCAGGATGGTCGTCACCGAAGTCAGCGTCGTTCTCGAAAGCGTCTCGTTGATGGCGTTGTTCAACAATTGCGGGAGCGGCATTCGTTTGTATTTTCGCAAATCTTCTCGAACACGGTCATAGACGACGATCGTGTCATTGAGCGAATAGCCGATAATGGTCAGGATCGCAGCCAGCGAAGACTGGTTGAATTCGAGCCCGGTGATGACGAAGAAGCCCAGCGTCATCACCACATCGTGCACCGTCGCCACGATCGCGCCGACCGCGAACTGCCATTCGAAGCGGAACCAGACATAGACCAGGATGCCGATCAGCGCGATGATCATGGCGATCGTGCCTTGCTTGGCCAGCTCGCCCGAAACCGTCGGGCCCACCACCTCGACGCGGCGAAAATCGTAATTGTCCTGGAGCTCGCCGCGCACCTTGTCGATGACGGTCTGCTCGGCGTTCTCGCCGCCATCCTGGGTGCCGACGCGGATCAGCACGTCGTTCGGCGCGCCGAATTGCTGGACCTGCACTTCACCGATGTTTAGCTCCGACAGCCGGCTTCTGATATCGCCAATATCGGCGTCGCCTTGCTTGGACTGCACCTCGATGATCGAGCCGCCCTTGAAGTCGATGCCGTAGTTGATGTCGATGGTCAGGAATCCGATAACCGACGCGATCGACAGCAGGCTGGACAGTGCGAAGGTCCAGCGGCGGATGCCCATGAACGGGATTTTCGTGCCGGCCGGAACGAAGGTCACCGGCGCACGCGGCAATTCCTTCGGACGCGCGCGGCGCAGCCAGATCGACACCAGCAGACGGGTGAAGGTGAAGGCGGTGAACACCGTGGTCAGGATGCCGATGGCATAGGTGATGGCGAAGCCCTTGACCGGTCCGGTGCCGAGATAGAACAGCACGACCGTGGCAATCAGCGACGTCACGTTGGAATCCACGATGGTCGCCAACGCCTTGGTGAAGCCGGTGTCGATCGACTGGATGACCGAACGGCCGGCCCGTCGCTCCTCGCGGATGCGCTCATAGATCAGCACGTTGGAATCGACCGCCATGCCGATGGTCAGCACGATACCGGCAATGCCGGGCAAGGTCAGCGTCGCGCCAAGCAGCGACAAGACCCCGACGATCATCGCCACGTGCACGGCGAGCGCAATGTTGGCGAGGAAGCCGAGAAGTCCGTACGCGACGAACATGAAGGCGACGACGAGAATGGAGCCGATGATGCCGGCGACCTTGCCGGCATGGATCGAATCCTGGCCGAGGCCCGGGCCCACCGTGCGTTCTTCGATCACGGTCAGCTTTGCCGGCAACGCACCGGCGCGCAGCAGCACGGCGAGGTCGTTGGCGCTTTCGGCGGTGAAATTGCCTGAAATCTGGCCGCTGCCGCCGAGGATCGGTTCGCGGATCACCGGCGCCGAAATCACCTGATTGTCGAGGATGATGGCGAACGGCTTGCCGACATTCTGCTGCGTCGCCTGGCCGAACCGTGTCGCACCGCGCGAGTTGAAGACGAACGAAACCACTGGCTCGTTGTTTCGGGAATCATAAGTTGCGGTGGCCTTGGCAAGATCCTCGCCGGACACGATGACGCGATTTTCCACCAGATACGGAACCGGCGGATCGTCCTGCGAATAAAGTACCGAGGAGCCTGCCGGCGGGCGGCCGTTCAGCGCATCCTGCACCGACATCGAGGTATCGACCATCTGGAAGGTCATCTTGGCGGTCTGGCCAATGATCTCCTTCAGCCTTTGCGGATCCTGCAGGCCCGGCACCTGGACGAGCACACGGTCGTCGCCCTGCCGCTGCACGATCGGCTCGGTGGTGCCGAGTTCGTTGACGCGACGCTCGACGACTTCGATCGACTGCGCCAATGCGGCTGAGGTGCGGTATTTGATGCCGGCGTCGGTGACGGTGAATTTGAGCAGCCCGGCTTCGGAATCATCCAGGGACATTTCCTGGATGGAGCCACCGGTGAACAGGCCGGCGGCGACCGGATCGGTCAGCGGCTTAAGCGCCGCCTTGGCGGCATCGATCTGGGTTGGATCGGTGATGCGCACTTGTACGGTCCTGCCGGTGCCGCCAAGGCCGGTATAGCCCACCTTGGCATCGCGCAGCAGCGTGCGGATCTCGTCGCGCGTCGTTTCCAGCTGCGCCTTGACGAGATCATTCTGGTCCATCTGCAAGAGGATGTGCGAACCGCCCTGCAGATCGAGACCAAGCGTCATCTGCCGCTTCGGCACCCAGTTGGGCAATTGCGCCAATGTGCTGGCCGGGAAGAGATTTGGCGCGGCAAGGATGAATGTGACGGCCACGGCGATCCAGATCAGGATCATCTTCAGGCGCGAAAAATACAGCATATGGCGTTGTCCGTCAGGGCGTACTGGCGGATCGTTCCGCCGACAATTCGGTTATTTCTTGGCGTTCTTATTTGCCACCGGCTCGCCCTTAACCCGCACTTCGCCGATTGTCGAGCGCGCTGAGGTCAATTTGGCGCTGCCGCCGGCAGCGGTTTCGGCGTCAATCGCCTCTGTCGGTTCCATTCTAATTCTGATCACCGCCGGGCGCTATCGTGCGCTACTCGACTATTTTCAATTGTGCAGGCATCGGTCCGGAACGCAAAAGCAAGGCCAGATCATCGGCGTTCTCCTTTGTAAGGTTGCCCGATATCTGGCCGCGGCCGTTAAGAATTGGCTCGCGGACGACTGGCACCGAAAGCACTTGGTTGTCGAGGATCATCGCAAATAGCTTGCCGACATTCTGCGAGGTCGCCTGCGCAACGCGTGCCGTTGCCCTGGAATCGAAGGTGAACGAAACCGCCGGCTCATTTGTGACGGAGTTGGGAGTCGCCTGAGCATTGACAATGTCGTCACTGGAAACGATCGTTCGGCTCTCAACCAGATAGGGAACCGGTGGATCGTCCTTCGAATAAACCACCACCGAGCCAGCGGGCGTCCGGCCATTGATCGCATCAGCGACCGGCATCGACTCATCAACCCACTGAAAAGTCAGCATTCCGGTTCGGGTGAGAATTCTCCTCAGCCTTTGCAAATCCGCAACGCCCGAGGTCCGGACCAGCATACCGTCTTCGCCCTCTGGCCGCACTACTGGGTCGGCTACACCAAGATCACGCAGGCGATTCTTAATGACCACGATCGACTGCGCAAGCGCGATCGACATCCGATACTTGATACCTGTGTCTGTTACCGTGAACTTGAGCAACGCTGCTCCGGTATCATCCAGGATCACTTCCTGGACCGGACCAGCGCTGCCAAGGACAGGATCAGTCACCGCCTCCAATGCCATCTTGGCCGCGCCGACCTGAGCGGCGTCGGTGATATGCACCTGAACGGCCCGACCCGACTTAGCAAGACCAGTATAGCCGATCCTTGCATCGCGCAGCAGCGTCCTGATTTCGTCACGCGTCGCCTCCAACCGGCGATCGATCACATCGGTCGCGTCCAATCGAAGCAGCACGTCCGCGCCGGCAGCGTGAAGACTGGGCGCGTCAACGAGCATTGTGGCCATAGCAAGCCAGATCAGGATCATTTTCACGCGCGAAAAATGGACCATACGCCGTCTTTTGTCAGAGCTCTGCCCGCGGATCGCTCCGCTTGGGAAACTGGCTTACTTCTTGGCGTTCTGGTTGGCCACCGGCTCGCCCTTGACCCGAACATCGGCGATCGTCGAGCGCAGCGCCGTCACCTTGGTGCCGCCGCCAAGGTCGATCTCAAGCTCATTGTCGTCGATCACCTTGGTCACCTTGCCGACGAAGCCGCCGCCGGTGATGACCGTGTCGCCACGGCGCACGGCCGAGATCATCTCCTGGCGCTTCTTCAACTGGGCGCGCTGCGGCCGGATGATGAGGAAATACATGATCACGAAGATCAGAACGAACGGGAGTATCATGCCGATATCCCCGAACGGACCAAGCGGAGTTCCGGTAGCTTGGGCGTATGCCGGTGTGACGAACATCAAGAACTCCTGGTTACGAAGAAGGCCGTAGGGCGGCCTCGCCAAATTTGGCCGGAATATAGTGGGTAAAGTTACCAATGCAACTGCGCGGCCGGGCTTTCAGCTGCTTTTCCGGCCGGTTGACCCGTGTTAGAGCATGCTCCCGGAATACGGGCGTGGTTTTCGCAAAAGATCATGCCCAAACAAAAGCTTGGAACCCGTTTCTATCTCGCCCGGATCAAGACGATTTCGGCCCCTACGCACGTTCGTGCGGAAACATAAAAGACGAGACATGACCGACAGCACCATCGAGGCCCTGAACCAAAAGCTCGACCGCCTGATCGAGGCGGTCACCCGCCTCGCCCCGCCGCCGGTGCCGCAAACCGATCTTGCGGTTGCCGATTGCTTCGTCTGGCAGGCCGACCCCGGCTATCTCGAGCCGGTGCGCAAGGTCAACCGCGTCGACATCGGCCTGATCCGCGGCGTCGACCGCGTGCGCGACATTCTGGTCGAAAACACGGAACGTTTCGCCGCCGGCCATGCCGCCAACAATGTGTTGTTGTGGGGTGCGCGCGGCATGGGCAAATCCTCGCTGGTCAAGGCCGTGCATGCGCAGATCAACGCCCAGGCCAAATCCGACCTGCCGCTCAAGCTGATCGAGATCCATCGCGAGGATATCGACACGCTGCCCAGGCTGATGGGCCTGCTGAAGGCGGCGCCGTTTCGCTTCATCCTGTTTTGCGACGACCTCTCCTTCGACCATGACGACACCTCCTACAAGTCGCTGAAGGCAGCCCTTGAAGGCGGCGTCGAGGGCCGCCCGGCCAATGTCATCTTCTACGCCACGTCGAACCGCCGGCACCTGTTGCCGCGCGACATGATCGACAATGAGCGCTCGACCGCCATCAACCCGTCCGAGGCGGTCGAGGAAAAGGTTTCGCTGTCCGACCGCTTCGGCCTGTGGCTCGGCTTCCACAAATGTTCGCAGGACGAATATCTCGATATGGTCAACGGCTATGCCACCCATCATGGACTGAAGATCGACCCGGAGCAGCTGCGCGCCGACGCCCTGGAATGGGCAACGACACGCGGCAGCCGCTCGGGCCGCGTCGCCTGGCAATTCACTCAGGATCTGGCCGGCCGGCTCGGCAAGCCGCTGAACGACTGATTGATTTCCGTCAGGTCACTGAAAAAGCCCGCCCCTTGCGGAGCGGGCTGAGCCGGCGGGCCGGACTGGAGGTCAGACGGCCTGCAAAACGTTTATTGTTCTATTCCCGACTATTCGAGATAACCTGAGGGATCGACCGGGGCCGAGTTCTTGCGCACTTCGAAGTGCAGTTTCGGCGAGTCGGTGGTGCCGCTCATGCCCGACAGCGCGATTTCCTGGCCGCGCTTGACCTTCTGGCCGCGCTGCACCTCGATCGACCTGGCGTGGCCATAGACGGTGACCAGCCCGTTTTCGTGGCGCACCAGCACCGTATTGCCGAATTCCTTGAGGCCGTCGCCGGCATAGATGACCACGCCGTTCTCGGCCGCCTTGACCGGCGTCCCCTCAGGCACGGCGATGTCGACACCATCCTTGCCGCCACCAAAATTGGAGATGACGCGGCCACGCACCGGCCAACGCATCTTGCCGATGCCGGTGGCATCGGGCGCAACAGCATCGTCGTCCTCGGCCTGCTGGATAACCTTGGCGTCCTTCTTCGGCGGCGTGTAGGTGGCGAGTGTCTCCGTCGGCTTTGCCGGCGGTTGGGTGGTCGCGGTCGTCACCGGATCAACTTTGGCCGGCTTGGCGCTGGCGACCGTTGCGGTGCCACCTGCCGGAACCTTCAGCGTCTGGCCGATCTTGAGCAGGCCGTCCTGCATGCCGTTCGCCTGCTTCAGCGCCACGACGCCAACGCCGGTCTTCCTGGCGATGGAGGACAGGCTGTCGCCCGACTGGACCGTGTAGGTGCCCGCGCCGGCTTTTGGCGCGGCCGAGGCCGTCTGCGCCGGCTTGTCGGTCTTCGGCTTGTTCGCTGCCGAAGCGTCAACCTGCGCGGCGGACTTGCCGTCCTTGAGTTTCGGCTGCTGCGGCAGTACGGCGACCTTCTCCGGCGCCGGCGCCTTGGGGCTGTTTGCCGGCTTGCCGTCGGCAAGTTTCGGCTCTGTCCCCTTGCTTGAATAGGCATAGGCCGGGATGACCAGTTTCTGACCGGTCTTCAGCCCCTTGGTGGCGCTCAAGCCGTTGACCTTCATGATCACGTCGGCGGGCACATGATAGCGATGAGCGATGCCGGAAATGGTCTCGCCGTCGCTGACCACGATCTCGGTCGCATGCGGCGTACCAGCCGCAAGTGGTTTCGGATCGGAGTCACCGGCATTCTTGAACGGCCTCGCCGGCTGGACGGTGCCGGTAGTCGTTCTGTCGACATGCGGTGCCGGTGCAAGCGCCGGCGCGGAAGCGGTGCGCATCGGAGCAGCTTTGGGCGCGCTCGGCGGCGGCAGCTGCTGGACGGTGACCGGCTCCAGGCTGGAGCGGCTGACCGACTGGTTATGGCTGCCATCGACAGGTGCCGCAGCGATCGGCTCGGCCGCCACATCGCCCGGATAGGGCTGCGCAGTGCTCTGCTTGTCGATGATGGCGCGCTGATTGTTGGTCGAGGAGGTGAAGACGTCGTCGACACCATTGAACCGCGAGACTTGGGAGCTACACCCCGCCGCCACTCCGGCTAGCATGAGGACAGCGCAGCCCCGCGACAGAGTACGCCCGTTTGCCTTCAAAACACTGAATTGCATCGCACTAACCCGCACAGACCCGGTACACACTGGTCATGATTAAAGCGCGTTAATGTTACTGGCGGGTTAACCCCATAGAATCAGACGCAAATTTTCTTAAAACATTTTCGAATGCGCCGAAGCTGCGTTGATTCAGATCGGCCCGAGTCGAAAATGACAGGTTCTGAGAACCGGCCTACGCCGGCCGTAGCCTTCATAGAGCGGAGGCATTTATGACGGCTTCGACCGGCGAAGGCCGGAGCGGAGCGTACTCAAACATGTGAGCACCGGAAGCGCAGGAACCTGCCATTTGCAGGCCGGCCTCACATGAATATCAGCGCACCTAAATAACCGCCGCGACGCTGCGCAGGATCGGCTGCAGGCGCACGGTGCCGATATCCTCGCGCTCGAAGCGGCTGCCGACCTTGGTCAGCTTGGCCAGCACCTGCTCGCCCTCCTCCGGCCCGATCGGGGCAATGACGATGCCGCCGCTCGACAATTGGTCGAGCAGGAAGCGCGGCAGGCTGTCGAAAGCCGCCCAGGCTACGATGCGGTCGAACGGCGCTTCATTGGCAAGCCCGTTGGAACCGTCGGCCTGGCGCACGATGACATTGCCGATGCCGAGCGCCTCGAAGCGTTGCCTGGCCTGCTCGGCCAGCGTCTTGTAGCGGTCGACGCTGACGATGCGCGCCGCGAGCCGCGACATCACCGCTGCCGTGTAGCCCGAGCCGGTGCCGATCTCCAGCACCCGGTTGCCGGGCTCTATTGCCAGGGCCGCAATCACCGCCGCCTGCAGATCGGCGCCCTCGATCGCCTCGCCGCATTCGATCGGCAGCATGCCGTCCGACCAGGCGATGGAATGGAACTGGCCGTTGAGGAAGCCGCGCCGCGGCGTCGCCTCGAAGGCTGCGATCAGCGCCTTCGGCACCGCGCCTTGGCCGCGCAGGCGCAGCAGGAAAGCGGCAAAACCCTCGCGATCGTCGAGCGGCAAGTTCATGCCAGAACCTTCTTCATGCGAACACCTTATTCAGACAGCGCCTTGGTCAGTTGGTCACGGATTTCATGCGCGGTGAGGTCAAGCTGCAGCGGCGTCACAGACACGAGCCGGTTGCGCAGAGCATGGAGATCGGTGCCCTGCTTGCCCTCGACCGGCTCGCGGCCGAAGCGCAGCCAGTAATAAGGCAGGCCGCGCCCGTCGCGGCGCTCGTCGACCCAAAGGCTGTGCACCAGCTTGCCCTGCGACGTCACGACGGTGCCGGCAACCTCCTCAGGGAGGCAGTTGGGAAAGTTGACGTTGAGCAGCACGCCGTCCGGCAGCGGCATGGCGACGAGCTTTTTCAGCAACGCCGGCGCCAGCGCCTCGGTGGTCTCATAGGGAACGACGCGGTCCTCGCCGACATAGGAATAACCCTGGCTGAGTGCGATCGAGCGGATGCCGAGCAGCGCGCCTTCCATGGCGCCGGCGACGGTGCCGGAATAGGTGACGTCGTCAGCGATGTTGGCGCCGGAATTGACACCGGACAGGATCAGGTCCGGCGCGCCAGGCAGGATCTTCTTGACGCCCATGATGACGCAGTCGGTCGGCGTGCCGCGCACGGCGTAGTGTTTCTCGCCGATCTTGCGCAGCCGGAGCGGCTCCGAGATCGACAGGGAGTGCGCGTAGCCGGACTGGTCCTGCTCCGGCGCCACGACCCAGACATCGTCCGACAGCGTGCGGGCGATGCGTTCGAGCGACGCCAGGCCCTCGGCATGGATGCCGTCATCATTGGTCAGAAGGATGCGCATTACTTCGATTCGATCTTCGCCAGACCGCCCATATAAGGCCGCAGCACTTCAGGAATGGTTACGCTGCCATCCTCATTCTGGTAGTTTTCGATGACGGCAATCAGCGCACGGCCGACAGCGGTGCCCGAACCGTTCAGCGTGTGCACAAAGCGGTTGCCCTTGCCATCCCGGTCCTTGTAGCGGGCATCCATGCGCCTGGCCTGGAAGTCGCCGCAGACCGAGCAGGACGAGATTTCGCGATAGGCGTTCTGGCCGGGCAGCCAGACCTCGATGTCGTAGGTCTTGCGCGCGCCAAACCCCATGTCGCCCGTGCACAGGACCATGGTGCGGAACGGCAGCTCCAGTCGCTTCAGCACCTCTTCCGCGCACTGCGTCATCCGCTCGTGCTCGGCGAGCGAAGACTCCTGGTCGGTGACCGAGACCAGCTCGACCTTGTAGAACTGGTGCTGGCGCAACATGCCGCGCGTGTCGCGGCCGGCGGAGCCCGCTTCCGAGCGGAAACACGGCGTCAGCGCCGTATAGCGCAGCGGCAGCTTTTCATGGGCCGTGATTTCTTCGCGCACCAGGTTGGTGAGCGGGACCTCGGCGGTTGGAATCAACCCGAGCCGGCCATCGCCATGCTGCACGAAGAACAGGTCGTCCTCGAATTTCGGCAGCTGGTTGGTCCCGAAAAGCACTTCGTCGCGCACCATCAGTGGCGGGATGACTTCTTCATAGCCATGCTCGGTCGTGTGCAGATCGAGCATGAACTGGCCGATGGCGCGCTCCATCCGCGCCAGCCCGCTCTTCAGCACGGTGAAGCGTGATCCCGACAGCTTTGCCGCCCGCTCGAAATCCATCATGCCGAGCGCTTCGCCGATCTCGAAATGCTCCTTCACCCAGTTCGGCCGAGTCGGCACCTCGCCGACGATATGCTTGACGACATTGTCGTGCTCGTCCTTGCCGACCGGCACGTCGTCGAGCGGCACATTCGGCAGCACCGCCAGCGCATCGTTCAGCGTCTTGTCGAGCTCGCGCTCGCGCGCCTCGCCATTCTGGATGAAGGTCTTGATATCGCCGACTTCGGCCTTGAGCTTTTCGGCAAGTGCCGTGTCGCCCGAACGCATGGCGTTGCCGATCTCCTTCGAGGCGGCGTTGCGGCGTTCCTGCTTGGTCTGCAGCTCGGTGACGTGCTCGCGCCGCGCTTCGTCCTTCTTGATCAGCTCATCGACCGTGGACTGCGCCTCGTCAACCGACCACGAGCGCTTGGCCAGCGCCTCGACAAGGGCCTTCGGGTTGTCGCGAATCCATTTGATATCAAGCATGGTTGGTTCGTCCTCAGAATAAGGCTGAGGGGGTAAACCGCATCCTTCATCGATGCAAGATGGCGGCTGTCGCGTTTTTCCGCTAACGCGGATACCCGAACGCGACAGCCTATGAACGAGCCTGCTTTGAGGACGCGTCCGCCGCCTTTTCGGCCACGGCTTCGGCGGCTTCCTGCTTCTCGCGCGCCAGCTTCTGCTTGACCTGATCGCGCTCGATCAGCCGGGCCGCCCAGATCGACACCTCGTAGAGCAGGATGGTCGGGATGGCCAAACCGATCTGGCTCATCGGATCAGGCGGCGTCAGCACCGCCGCGACGACGAAGGCGATGACGATCGCCCATTTGCGCTTCTCGGCCAGCGCCTTCGACGACAGCATGCCGACGCGCGTCATCAGACTGGTCACCACCGGCAGCTGGAACACCAGGCCGAAAGAGAAGATCAGCGTCATGATCAGGCTGAGATATTCCGACACTTTCGGCAGCAGCGAAATCTGCACCTGGTCGTCGGTGCCGGCCTGCTGCATGGCGAGGAAGAACCACATCACCATCGGCGTGAAGAAGAAATAGACCAGCGACGCTCCCATCAGGAACAGGATCGGCGATGCGATCAGGAACGGCAGGAAGGCGTTGCGTTCGTTCTTGTAGAGGCCTGGCGCGATGAATTTGTAGATCTGCGTGGCGATCAGCGGAAAGGCGATGACCATGCCGCCGAACATGGCGAGCTTGACCTGGGTGAAGAAGAATTCCTGCGGCGCCGTATAGATCAGCTCGACCTTGTGCGGATCGAGCCCGGCCCACTGCGTGGCCCATTTGAACGGAACGACCAAAAGATTGAACAGCTTCTTGGCAAAGAAGAAGCAGACGAGGAAGGCGACGAAGAAACCGCCGATCGACCAGATCAGCCGCCGGCGCAGTTCGATCAGATGCTCCATCAGCGGAGCCGACGACTTCTCGATCTCGTCCTTTTCGCTGTCCGTAATGCTCACTTGGCGGCCCCCGCCGTCTTCTTGGACGCGGGCTTCGTGGCCGGCGCAGGCTTCGGCTCAGCCTTTGTGACTGCCTTCGGTGCAGCAGCCGGCTTGGTGGCGGCTTTTCCGGGTGCAGCCTTGGCGGGCGCCGCTGACGGCTTGGCCGCAACCTTCGCCGCAGGCGCCGGCTTTGCCGGTGCTGCCTTGGCTGCCGCTGTTTTGGTTGCCGGGG
Organism: Mesorhizobium sp. M0772; assembly: GCF_040320135.1. Taxonomy (NCBI): domain Bacteria; kingdom Pseudomonadati; phylum Pseudomonadota; class Alphaproteobacteria; order Hyphomicrobiales; family Phyllobacteriaceae; genus Mesorhizobium; species Mesorhizobium sp. M0772. Next base: position 210,968 of record NZ_JAMYPB010000003.1, read on the forward strand.
CCTTTGATATCGCAGCCCCCTTGGCGCGCGCGTTTCGTGGCGCTGCTGTTGCTGCAGCCGGTGTCACCCCCGCCTCGTCGGTCTTCGCCGGAAGGATCGGCGCCGCCGGCGCTGTTTCCGGTCCGTTGACGCCGGGCATCACCGTCGCGCCGTTCTTGAGCGGCTCGGCCGCCTGTGGTGTTTCTGCCGCCGGCGTTGCGGGGTCGACGGCGGGCTTCGGCTTCATCACCGCATCGACGCCGGAGCGAACCTCTGCTGCCGCCTGTTCGAACGGATTGAGCTGCTTGCGGATCTCGGCCGCCGGATTGAGGCCGCGCAGCGTATCGACAGACTTCTTGACGTCGTCGAGCTCGGCTTCCTTCAACGCCTCGTTGAACTGCTTCTGGAAGTCAGAGGCCATGGCACGCAGCTTCGCCGTCGTGCGGCCGAAGGTGCGCAGCATATTGGGCAAATCCTTGGGTCCGACGACCACGATCATGACGATCGCGATCACCAGCATTTCGGTCCAGCCGACTTCAAACATGGCAATCAGTTCCGACTAGTGCTTGTCGCCCAAAAGTGCGAAGCGGTTTTGGGACAACGACTTGCACAAAAGCAACAACCTTCGGCTCAGCTCTTGCTGGCCTTTTCCTTCACTGCCGAAACGGTCTCGTCCGGGCGGTGCTCGACGGTGCGCTTGTCATCGGCGGTGTCGTCGTCGGCCATGCCCTTCTTGAAACTCTTGATGCCCTTGGCCATGTCGCCCATCAGCTCGGGAATCTTGCCGCGGCCGAACACCAGCAGCACGATCACCAGCACGATCATCCAGTGCCAAATCGAAAATGAACCCATTGTAACTCTCTCTCGAATGTTTTCCCTGGCGATGATCTATGCGTTTTCGCGTTGGGATTCAAACACAACAGCGACAAAGTTTATGAAGGCGCGGCTTATGTCACGCATTTTCGGCAAAGCTGCCCGCTACCAATCGGCGCATCTACCGCAGCAATGCAGCTTTTTGACAGCCGCTTGCGGTCAATCTTCCGTGACGCGCGGCGTCAGCAGGCCGAGTTCCTCGAGATCGATGTCGGTCAACGCATCCTCGTCCTCGGCCAGCGCGTCCGGATCGGCCGGCGGCAACGGGATGGCGAAATTCGACGGCATTCGGCCGGAAAGCAGCCCTGCCCCCTTCAGTTCGTCCATGCCGGGAAGATCGCGGATATCCTCCAGTGCGAAATGGTCGAGGAAAGTGTCTGTCGTGCCGTAGGTGACGGGACGGCCGGGCGTGCGGCGGCGGCCGCGCATGCGCACCCATTCCGTTTCGAGCAGCGTATCCAGCGTGCCCTTCGAGGTCTCGACGCCTCTGATGTCCTCGATCTCGGCGCGCGTCACCGGCTGGTGGTAGGCGATGATCGCCAGCACTTCGAGCGCCGCGCGCGACAGCTTGCGCTGCTGCACCGTGTCGCGGCTCATCAGGAAGGCGAGATCGCCGGCGGTACGGAAAGCCCAGGCATCGCCGACCCGGACCAGATTGACGCCGCGCCGCGCATAGATCTGCTGCAGCTCAGCCATGGCAGCGGCTATGCTGATGCCGTCGGGCAATCTGGCTGCGAGCTGCTTTTCGCTGACCGGCTCGGCGCTGGCGAACACAATCGCCTCGGCCATGCGTATGGCTTCGGCCATATGCAGCCGTTCGCCAGGATTCAGAAGCAGGGTATCAGTCGGATCCTGGGCGATAATGCCCTCCTCGGTCTCTTCTTCGACCTTGAACGGAATGACCGAAGCGTTGGCGCGTTCGCTCATGATGCCACCTCGACTGCCTTGATTGGTTGCGCGCGGCCGCGCAGATAGAGCGGCGCGAACACCTGGTCCTGTCGCATCTCGATGCTGCCTTCGCGCACCAGTTCCAGCGACGCCGCAAACGAGCTGGCAATCGCGGTACGCCGTTCGTCCGGGCTGGTCAGGTAATTGATCAGATAGCTGTCCAGCGCCGTCCAGTCGCGCAGCGAGCCGATCAGCCGGGTCAGGATATCGCGCGCATCCTTGAGCGACCACACGCCACGCCGGGCAATTGTCACATTGGTGATCGCCTGTTTCTGGCGCTGCTGCGCATAGGCGGTGAGCAAATCGTAGAGCGAGGCCGAATAGGCGTTACGCTTCTCGACGATGACCATCTCAGGCATGCCGCGTGCAAACACGTCGCGGCCGAGCCGGTTGCGGTTGACCAGCCTTGCCGAGGCGTCGCGCATGGCCTCCAGACGCTTCAGCCGGAACTGCAGCACCGCGGCCAGTTCCTCGCCGCTTTCGCCTTCCTCGCCGGGCTGCTTGGGGATGAGGAGCTTCGACTTGAGGAAGGCCAGCCACGCCGCCATCACCAGGTAGTCGGCGGCAAGCTCAAGCCTCAGCGCCCTCGCCGTCTCGACGAAGGTCAGATATTGCTCGACCAGCGCCAAGATGGAAATCCGCGACAGATCGACCTTTTGGTTGCGGGCGAGATGCAGCAAGAGGTCGAGCGGACCTTCGAACCCGGCGACGTCGACGACCAGCGACGGGTCGCCGGTGACCCGTGAATCGTCGTTCTCGGCCCACAGACGGTCCATCGGTGCGGCCTTCGCAGCCTTGCTGTCCAATGTCTCCGCCACTTGTTCCTTTACCTCTGGTTAGAGCATGATGCCGAAAAGTGTGAAGCGGTTTTCGGACGACATCATGCTCTCTCTATCTGATTTAGAGACGGATTCAGATTTCAGGTCGAACAGACCTGAAATCATCCGTCTCTAGGCCACCGCATCGAAATAGGTGGCAAACTCGGCGCGTATCTCGGTTTCGTCGGCCCGGTCGCGATCCCTTATATAGGTCAGCGCCCGGTTGGCGCGCTCCAGCGACGTCCCTTCAAGTCCCGTGGTTCGCGATGCGATGCCTGCCATCTCCTCGAAAACGCCATTGCAGTGAAGGACCAGATCGCAGCCCGCCGCAAGGATCGAGGCCGCCTTTGTCGGGAAATCCCCAGAAAGTGCCTTCATCGAGGTGTCGTCGCTCATCAACAGCCCGTCGAAGCCGATCTCGCGGCGGATGATCTCGTCGATGACCTTGCCTGAGGTGGTCGCTGGGTTGTTCGGATCGATGGCGCTGTAGACGACATGCGCCGTCATCGCCATCGGCAGATGGCTAAGCTCGCGGAAAGGGGCGAAATCATGCCGCTGCAGGTCGCTCAGCGAGGCGTCGACCACAGGCAGCTCGAAATGCGTGTCGGCGAAGGCGCGTCCATGGCCCGGAATATGCTTCATGACCGGCAACACGCCGCCGGACATCAGCCCTTCCGCGGCGGCGCGGCCAAGTTCGATGACCGGGCGCGGCTCCTTGCCATAGGCGCGCGCGCCGATGACGTCGCTGGCGCCCTCGATCGGCACGTCCAGCACCGGCAGGCAATCGGCCGAGATACCGAAGCGCAACAGGTCGAAGGCGTGCAGCCGCGCCATCAGCCAGGCAGCGCGGGTGCCGGCATCATGGTCCTTGCGCCACAATGCACCGAGCGCGCCGCCGGCGGGATAGTTCGGCGCCAGCGGCGGCCGCAGGCGCTGCACCCGGCCACCTTCCTGATCGATGAACACCAGCGCATCGGGGCGCCCGATACAGTCGCGCATTTCGGCGACCAGATCGCGGATCTGCTCCGTTTCGCCGATATTGCGCGCAAACAGGATGAAGCCCCACGGGCATTCATTGCGATAGAAACGGATTTCTTCGCGGGTCAGCGATTTCCCGGCACAGCCGAGGATCATGGATTTTGATTCGGTCATTCCACCAGTTTAGGGCTTCGCGCCGCCAAAGGGAATCTCCCCGGACGGCAAGCGCCTCAACCTCTCGCCCATCCACATGAAAAAGCCGGCGCGACCCTTGGGAACGCACCGGCTCTGATAAATGGATCCGGCCTTACCGCGACACGAAGCAGTTGCCTCCGGCAGCCTTGTAGCTGGTGCACAGATTGATCGCATCGTTGCGCGATTGCGCAGGCACCCGGACACGGTAGAAGGTGCCCTTGCCGGCGATCTCCGCCTTGACGATGTTGGCGGTGCGACCGGCGAGCACATTTCCATAGCGGCGCTGCAGGTCGGCGTAGTTGGCCTGGGCGCTTTCGACCGTCGGCTGCGAAGCGATCTGCATCGACCACGAACCGCCCGATGTCGAAGCCGTCGCCGGAATGGAGGCAACCTGGTCGGGCTTGACCTCGCCGACCACGTCGACCGGCTGGTCGGACGGGCGCTGCGGCGCCACGGCAACCGTCTGCGGCGTGTTGGCGGACTGGGTCTCAGCCTTCGGCGTGGCCGCCGGCTTCACCGGCTTGACCGGCTTGGCGGTCTCGGCACTTGCCTGGTCGCTATTTGCCTGATCGGCAGGCGCCACGGTGCCGGTCTGCTCGGCATCGGCCGAAGGGGCGACGTGCTGCGGCGCCGGGTCAAGCGGCTCAGTCGCCGCAACCTGCGGCGCGGCCGGCGTCGAGTCCTCGCGGGCCACCAACGAGCCGTCGGGCTTGACCACCATGGTCCGCACCTTGCGCGGGGCAACGGCGACGGTATCGGGGTTCTTGTCGGCTTCCTGCAGCACCTGCGCGATGCGGTCCTCGGATTTTGGCGCCGGCGCGACAGCCGCGTCGGGGTTGACGGCAGCTTCGGGGTTGCCGGCAGCGTCGGGGCCTGGGGCAGCGTCGGTATCGTCGGGCGACAGATCGACGACGCGGCTTTCAGGCTCCTGCGCCTTCACATCGACCGGCTCTTCGGTGTTGGTGACTAGCTTCTCCTGAACCGGCTCGGCCGGCTTGGTGCCCTTGGCGACCGCATCATAAACCTTGTTGTCCTGGTTCGGCACCACGGCGCCGCCCGGATTTTCGGGCTTGACCTTGATCGGCCTGTTGTCGGCCTTGACAATGACCGGCGCATCGCTGCCGCCCTTGCCGCCGAACGACAAGGCGAAGGCGCCAAGGCCGCCGGCAATCGCAACCGCAGCAACGACCCCCGCGACCAGCAGGCCGCTCCTGCGCGGCCGTGCGGCTTCCTGCTCGGCGAGGCCCGGCACCGCCATTGCCTCGTCCAGATCCGGATCGTAGTCGAGTTCGTCGACCGCGAAATCGTCGGCCTGCGAAACCGGCTGGCTGCCGGGCAGATCGTCCATGTCGAAGCCGCCGGCGGCATCGGCGTGGTGAGCTTGCGTGGCTGCAAGCACTTCGGCTGGCCGCGCCGCATAGGCGCGCTGGTCGAGCTCGTGGCCCGAACTGAAGCCGGAACTGTAGGAATCGTCATCATAGCCGGCACTGCGTGCGGCAGTGGGCGGCGCCACTTCCACCGCGTTCATGTCGTTGAGCATGCCGGCGAATTCGGCGTCGATGTCGTCATAGGCGGCCGGCTCGTCTTGCTCGAAGCTGAGTTCTGGAATGTCGAGGTCGTCGGCAATCGCCACCACACGCTCCGGCACATCGACCGTCTCGACATCCGGCATCTCGTCATAGGCCTGAGGCGGCGCCTGGCGCGATGGCGTCGGCGCCACATAGGCAGCAGCGGCAACCGGCTGGTCGCGATAGCTTGGCGCTGCCGCCGGCGGCATGGACGGCTTTTCTGCAAAAGAAGCTTGCGGCTGCGCTGCAAAGGAAGGCTGGGCCGGGGTGGGAGTCACGCGGCTCCACGAACGCGCCGGCTCCGGCGGCGTCGAGCGCCAATCGCCAGCGACCGGTGCTGCCGTATCGTCATGACCGAGATCGATGCCGTTGGCCAGCGCCGCGTCGAAGGCGTGATCATCGAACTCGATCTCGGGCACATGGCCTTCAAGTTCGCCGGCAAGCAGATCGTCGAAATCGGCATCGTCCGCCTGGGCCTCCTGAGGAGCAGGCGCGTGTTCGTCTAGGTCCCAGTCGAGATTATCGACCGGAGCGACCGGCGTCGCGACGGACCGCTGCACCGGGGCAACCGGCTCATAAGTCCTGGTGGGCTCGATGGCGGCAGCCCTGGTGGGCTCGGTGACCACCGGAATCGGGGCGACTGGCGCCGGGCGTGGTGTGGTCATGGCGCCAAGCAGCGCGTTGAGTTCATCTTCCAACGTCCGTTCGTCAGCTACCGGAGCGGCCGGGGTCGCCATATTGGTAGGCGCCACATAGGCTGGTGCGACCGGAGTTGGCTGAACCGGAGCGGGTGCGGTCTCGGCCACCGGCTCGTGATCGGCAAGCGCATCATCGATGCTCAGATCGAAATCGTCGAATGCTTCGTGCGCAGTCTCATGAGAGGGGCTGGCCTCCACGGTCCAGGCCGGCGTCTCGTCCACTTCCGGCGCATCCATCTCAACCGGCGCGCTGACCTGCAGATCGCTCTCTTCCGGATCCTCGGCCTCAACAGGCTGAGCCTCGAAAGCCTGCGGCTCGAAATGCTCGGCTGCAAAATCCTGGGCTGCAAAATCCTGAGCTGCAAAATCCTGGGCCGCAAAGTCCATGTCGACATCGGCCATCGCGTCATCGAAATGACCCGCAAAATCCTCGTCGGCAACAGTGTGGTCGGCGACTCCGACGGCGTCGAAGGTATGGATCGGCGCCTCGGCTACTGGCGCGGCATACTGGTCCTGGGCCGGCGCAGGACCGTCCAGCGTCAGCTCGTCTTCCAGCGACATCGAGACGGCATTGTCGAAATCATCGTCGAACGCGAGATCGTCGGCAGTCGCAGCAGCAACCTGGGCGACATCTGCGGCATGGGCGACGGTCGCATCGTCATCGAGCAGCAACCCCTGCTCGAGCGAAGCGGCAAGCTCGTCATCCATCGGCAGGTCGTCTTCGAGCGGCGATACGTTTTCCAGCGAGCTGGCGACGGCATTGTCGAAATCATCGTCGAATGCAGCTTCGTCGAATGCGGGCTCGGCAAACGAAGGTTCGGCAAACGAGGGTTCAACGGGAGCAGCCGCAGCCTGCGGGGCAGCGCCGAAATCCAGATCGGCGGCATCGTCGAAGACGAAATCATATTCCAGCGAAGCAGCCAGCGCATCGTCCATCGCGGCATCGGTGGTTTCGAAAGCCGGCTCGTGAATCTCGGCAGCAGAGTCGTAGGGTTCAGCGGCAGGCTGGTGAACCTCGGGAGCTGGCTGGCTGGCCTCCATGGAACCGACTTCATCGCCGAATTCGCCCATCAACTCCTTCTCGAGGTCGATGTCGAAATCGCCCTCGTCCGCAGCCGTCTCGACGGCTGGCGCCTGCGGCTTGACCGGCTGGCGCGGATCGAAACCCATGATCCTGGTCAGTTCAGCGAACGGATCATCTTCGGCGATGTCGTTGTTGTCGGCTACTCTCAGCTGGGTTCTGTCTGCCATTATTGTTCCCGAACTCGCACTCATTCGGACGCCATGGACGTCGCGTAGGGTTGGCCCTTACCAGCGCAATGTGGGCAAATGGTGACAGGTGTTTTAGTTAAACCTAACGCATCTCAGTGGGCGCATCAGCCCCAATCAGCGTCAGGCCGGAAGTCAAAACATCCGAAACAGCCTGCACCAGCCCTAGTCTGGCATGAGTCAATTGTCGGTCGTTAACCTTAACAAAACGTAAGTCGGGATTCTCGGTGCCCCGATTCCAGTGTCCATGGAAGGTGGAAGCCAGATCGTAGAGGTAGAATGCCAGCCGGTGCGGCTCCAGCGCAAGGGCCGCGGATTCGATCAGCCTTGGATATTCAGCCAGCTTCCGGATCAGGCCGATCTCGCCCTCGTCGGTGAGCGACGCCGAGGCCGCGGCCAGGCTGTTGCGGTCGAAATTGGCCTCGCCCAGTTGCTCGCTCGCCTGCCGGAACACCGAATGACAGCGCGCCGAAGCGTACTGCACGTAGAACACGGGATTGTCCTTGGACTGTTCGGTGACCTTGGCGAAATCGAAGTCGAGCGGCGCGTCGCTCTTGCGGTAGAGCATCATGAAGCGGATAGCATCGCGGCCCACCTCCTCCACCGCTTCGCGCAAGGTCACGAAGTCGCCCGACCGCTTCGACATCCGAACCGGTTCGCCATCGCGAAACAGCTTCACCAGATTGCACAGCAGCACCGTGAGTTGCAGCTTCAGATCATCGCCTGCAATCGCCCGCGCCAGCGCTTCCAGCCGCTTGACGTAGCCGCCATGGTCGGCGCCCAGCACATAGATCAGGCCGACGAAACCGCGGTCGACCTTGTCCTTGAGATAGGCGACGTCGGCGGCGAAATAGGTGAACGAGCCGTCGGACTTGACCAGCGCCCGGTCCATGTCGTCGCCGACCGCCGTCGAGCGGAACAGCGTCTGCTCGCGGTCTTCCCAGTCGTCCGGCTTCTCGCCCTTGGGCGGCGGCAGCTTGCCCTTGTAGATATGGCCCTTCAGCGTCAGATCGTTGATCGCCGAGCGGATCCTCCTGGCATTGTCGGCATGCAGCGTGCGCTCGGAGAAGAAAACGTCGTGATGGACATTGAGCAACGCCAGATCCTCGCGGATCATCACCATCATGGCGTCGATCGTGCGGTCCTTGACGATTACCAGCGACTCATCGTCGGGCATCTGCAAGAGCTTGCGGCCAAATTCGGCAGCCAGCGCCTGACCGACCGGCACAAGGTAATCGCCGGGATAGAGACCGGCCGGTATCTCGCCAATGTCGTCGCCCAGCGCTTCGCGGTAGCGCAGGAAGGCCGAACGCCCGAGCACGTCGATCTGCGCGCCGGCGTCGTTGATGATGTATTCCTTGGTGACGTCATAGCCGGCGAAGGCCATCAGATTTGCAAGCGTGTCGCCGACAACCGCGCCCCGGCAATGGCCGACATGCATCGGCCCGGTCGGATTGGCCGAGACATATTCGACATTGGTCTTCTTGCCGCCACCAATGGTCGAGCGGCCGTAGTTTTGCCCCTCGCCCAGCAGCGCAGTCAGATGTGCCTGCCAGAAAGCGTCCTTGAGCCGGAGATTGACGAAGCCGGGACCGGCGACGTCGGCTTCGGCAACATCGGCGTCGCTGCGCAGCACTTCCACCAGCCGCTCGGCCAGCGCGCGCGGGTTCTGCCCGGTGGGCTTGGCCAGTACCATCGCCGCATTGGTGGCGAGATCGCCATGGCTGGCGTCGCGCGGCGGCTCGACGGCGATGCGCGACAGGTCGGGCGAAACGCCATTACTGTCTTTCAAATCAAGCGCTTCGACGGCTTTTGTGATTCGCGCGCTGAAATCGGCGAAGATGTTCATGGGTCTTGCTCTGGCGGACTGTGCAGGGGAACCGGCTCATTGGCCGGCAAATCGCGCCCGCCCTAGCTTAAATCGGGCGTATGGTCAAACAGACGGCGGTGTTCCTTCAAGGCGTAGGTATCCGTCATCCCCGCCAGGAAATCGGCGACGCTGCGCGCCTTGATGCGGTCCTCCGCCCGGTCGAGCCCCTCCCGCCAGCCGTCCGGCATGGCGCGCGGATCGGCGAAATAGACATCGAACAGGTCGCGCACGATCTGCTCGGCCTCAGTGCGAACGCGCATCACCTCGTCATGCCGGTAGAGATGCTTGTAGAGAAAGGTCTTCAATTCCTTCTCGGTCGCCGCCACGTCAGCGGAAAAGGTCACCATCGTTTCGCCCGCCGCCCGCACCGCTTCGGCGCTGTCAGGCTTGATGCGCTCAAGATTGGCGGTGGTGGAAACAATGACATCCTCGACCATCATCGTGATCTGCCGGCGCATCAGCTCATGGCCGGTGCGCACATCGTCCAGGCCCGGATAGCGCGCGCGCACGCTTGCCAGGATCGATCCCGGCAGCGCCACCGTTTCCAGCATGTCCAAGGTCAGGAAGCCGGAGCGCAGGCCGTCGTCGATGTCATGGGTGTTGTAGGCGATATCGTCGGCGATCGCAGCACATTGCGCCTCGATGCCGGCGAAATGGTCGAGTTCGAGGTCGTGCAGCTCGGAATAGTCGCGGATCGCCTGCGGCACCGGGCCTTTGAGCCCTTTTCCCTTGGCATCTGTCAGCGGCCCATTGTGCTTGACCAGCCCTTCCAGCGTTTCCCAGGTCAGGTTTAGCCCGTCGAACTCGGCATAGCGCCGCTCCAGCCGCGTCACCACGCGCAGCGACTGCGCATTGTGGTCGAAGCCGCCCCATTGGGCCATCCGCTCGTTCAGCGCGTCCTCGCCGGTATGGCCGAACGGCGTGTGACCGAAATCGTGCACCAAGGCGACCGCCTCGGCCAGATCCTCGTCGCCGCGCAGCGCTCGCGCCAGAGCCCGCGCAATCTGCGCGACCTCGATCGAATGCGTCAGCCGGGTGCGATAGTGGTCGCCTTCATGGGCGACGAACACCTGCGTCTTGTGCTTCAGGCGGCGGAACGCGGTGGAATGGATGATGCGGTCGCGGTCGCGCTGGAATGGCGTGCGAGTCGGGCTCTCGACCTCGTCATAGAGCCGCCCGCGCGACCTGGCTGGGTCGCTGGCATAGGCCGCGCGCGGCCGATAGCCGAACCCAATGTCGCCAAGCTCATTTGTCATGGCTGATGCCGCCGCAGTTGACTTGCCCCTTCCCGCTTCATACCTATCATGTGAAACCGAAAGCAAGGTGACGCCCATGGGCGCTGATGCCAAGACTGCCATGAAAGTCGAGATGACCGAGTCCGCCGCCAGGCGGATCGCGAAAATCGTCTCTGGCGAGGCCGGCAAGACGGCGCTGCGCGTCTCAGTAGAGGGCGGCGGCTGCTCCGGCTTTTCCTACAAGTTCGACCTGGTCGATACGCGCAATGACGACGACGTCGCCATCGAAAAGGACGGCGCCACCGTGCTGATCGACGATTTGTCGCTGGTCTATATGGGCGGCTCGGTGATCGACTTCGTCGACGATCTGATGGGCCAGTCGTTCCAGATCCGCAACCCCAATGCAGTCGCCTCCTGCGGCTGCGGCACCAGTTTCTCCATCTAGGCAGATGTCCGGCGTCGGCGCGGTCCGTCAGGTCGCACTGTCGGCCGGGCGCGACCTCGACGTCACGCTGGCCTTCTGGCACGATGTGCTCGGCCTCAGCGTTCATGCCCGCTACGATCCGCCGGGCATCGCCTTCATCATGGCCGGTGATATCAGGTTGCTGTTCACCGATGGCGTTCCGGCCGGCACCGTCTATCTCGATATAGCCGGGCTCGAAGCCTTCCACGCCGAGGCGAAAGCGTCCGGCGTTCCCTTCACCGCACCGCCGGCGCTCGTCCACAACGACACCGAAGGCACGTTCGGAACGGCGGGGGAAAGCGAGTGGATGGCCTTTCTAAAGGACCCGGCAGGCAATACGATCGGGCTTGTCGAACGTCTTTCGCCCGAACATCCCTGAGGCCGCCCATGAAAATCGTCACCTGGAACATAAACGGCATTCGCGCCCGCATCGGCAACCTCACCCACTGGCTGAGCGAAAGCCAGCCCGACATCGTCTGCCTGCAGGAGATCAAGTCGGTCGACGAGCAGTTCCCGCGCGCCGAGATCGAGGCGCTTGGCTACAACGTGGAAACCCATGGCCAGAAGGGCTTTAACGGCGTCGCCCTGCTGTCGAAGCTTCCCTTCGACGAGGTTATCAGGGGCCTGCCCGGTGATGACACCGACGAGCAGGCGCGCTTCATCGAGGGCGTGATCTCGACCGACCAGGGCGCGCTGCGCGTCGCCTCGCTCTATCTGCCCAACGGCAACCCGGTCGATGACGAGAAGAAGTTTCCCTACAAGCTGGCCTGGATGGAACGGCTGCATCGCTGGGCCGAGCAACGGCTGCTTCTGGAGGAGGCGCTGGTGCTGGCCGGCGACTACAATGTCATCCCCGAGCCGGTCGATGCGCGCTTCCCCGAGAACTGGCTTGGCGATGCGCTGTTCCAGCCGCAGACCCGGCAAGCCTTCCGGCGACTGAAGAATCTCGGCTTTACCGAGGCGGTGCGCGCCGTCACCGATGCGGCCGACGTCTACACCTTCTGGGACTACCAGGCCGGCGCCTGGCAGAAGAACAACGGCATCCGCATCGACCATCTGCTGTTGTCGCCCGAAGCGGCCAACCGCTTTTCCTCGGCCTCGATCGAAAAGCATGTGCGCGCCTGGGAAAAGCCTTCCGATCATGTGCCGGTGGCGATTGATCTGGCGCTGCTGCCGGCCTGATATCAGCCGAAACCCTGATATCGCCACAATCGCGCCATTCAGTCAGAGATCAGCATGGCGGCTGGGGTTCCATGGCACTACGATTCCTCCTTTGCCCGATCGGCCTAGCATTTGCCATGGCCTCCCCTGCAGCGGCACTTGCCGACCAGCAGTGCCTGGCCAATGGCAAGTCCTACCAGGTCGGCCAGGTCACCTGCCTGACGGTGTCAGACAAGAGCCATATGGCCCGCTGCGACCTGGTGCTCAACAACACCTCATGGACCAAGATCGGCGACAGCTGCCCCGACAGCACGATGAAGCCGCATCTGCACGTCACGCCGATCTCGGTGCCGGTACACAGAGCGGCGCCGGCGGAACTCACCGAGAACTGATGGATGTGAGCTAATCTCCCCCCTTGCGGGCATAGGCGCTAAGATAGGTATTGCCCTGCGGAATCGGGTGTGATTCTACACTGCGATGACACACGAATCGCTTGTTGATGACGGCTGGGCCGAGACGATTGAGCTTCTG